>JBAXAT010000156.1:0-4969 GCA_037142335.1 Verrucomicrobiota bacterium
ATTGGTCTGGCAAACCCGCCGCGCACTGCGCCAGAAATAACCCATTTCCCAACCGAAAATCCCGAAAGGCAGATGCTATCCATGACAGACGATTCTTCTCCCTCTTCTGACAGCTGGAAACTGGAAAATTTTGCCGCCAACCCAGATGAAATTCGCGCGCGGCACGAATCCAACCGCGGCGCGTGGAACGAAGTCACGCCGTGGGAGACCGAAGACCTGATCAAGACCGAGCAGGACTTCGCGTTATGGGATGAGTTCTGCCCGGTGCCCATTCGTGCCGATTTTACAAAGATTCAAGCTGCTCGCGATAAGCTCGGCGAGAACGGGATTGTGCGCAGCCATCCGTTCAGCCCCGGTCAAGGTAGCCCGTGGCAAAGCTTCTGTTGTCAGGTCGGCACCGAAACGGCCATCATGTGGACGTTTGATAAGCCGGACTTTGTCCATCATGCTTTGGAATGCATTCTCCAGAAGACGCTCCGCGTCACCGAGCTTTGGCAAGGCACACCGGCGGACATGGTCGAGACCGGCGGCGGCGCCGGCTCGAATACCGTCATCAGCCCGGACTTGCACCGGCAGTTCTGTCTGCCTTACGACCAGAAACAACACGCCGCGCTGCACGCTGTCGGCTTGAAGGTTGTCTATCACCTCTGCGGCGGCATCATGCAACTGTTGGATGTGGTCACACAAAACGGCGCGGACGGCCTCGAAACGATGACACCGCCGTCCATGGGTGGTGACTGCGACCTTCGCGAGGCTTCCCGGCGCGTGGGCGACAAACTTTTCTTCATTGGCGGCTTCGACCAGAATGCCGGCTTTGAGCGCGGCACACCGGCCCGCGCCCGGCAACTGGTGTTTGAATGCTTTGCGGCGACAAAGGAACAAGCCGGTTACATCATCGCGCCGTCGGATCACTTCTTCCACGGCGACCCGGTAAATCTGCAAGCCTTCGTGGACGCGGTCCGGGAATGCACCTACTGATGCCGGCACTTTTCCAAGCTTGAATTGTCCAAATCGAACCTACATGCTGCCGCTAATATTATGAACCACCGCGAACGTTTCATCGCCAACATGCATTACCAGCCGTGCGACCGCGCACCGCTGTACGATTTTAATTATTGGGAGGAAACCATCCCGGAATGGCACAAACAGGGCCTACCGACGACGGTCACCAACGCCAACGCACGGGAATATTTAGGACTCGATTGCAGTCTCGGCGGCGGCCAACCGCCATATTGGGGAGCTGGATGGAATTGTGATTTGTGTCCGGGCTTTGAGGGCAAGATTCTCACCGACAACGGCGATGAATACACGCAATTGGATAGCGACGGCGTAATCGTGCGCAAGCAACATGGCAAAGTTTCAATCCCGATGCACATCGGGCATACGCTCGTCGACCGGGAAAGCTGGCAGAAATATTACCTGCCAAAACTCAACCCCAGTTTGCCCGAACGCCAACCCAAGGATTGGGAAGCGCATGTCACGGCGTGGGCCAATCCCAAGCGCGATCACCCAGTCTTCATCTGGGGTGGCAGCTTGTTTGGCCGGTTGCGCGATTGGATGGGGATTGAGAATCTCGCGCTCGTTGTGTACGACGACCCGGCCTGGTTCGAGGAAATGATCGAGGCCCGCCTCAACCTGACATTGAGTTCACTCGAAAAACTGTTTGCCACCGGCGCGCGGTTCGAAGCCTGCGGTTTGTGGGAAGACATGGCGTACAATGCCGGTCCCCTGCTCGCTCCCGAACATTTCAAACGCTATCTCGTCCCCGGTTATCGGCGCATCAGCGAACTCTGCCGCCGCAATGGCTGCGATGTCATCTGGGTGGATTGCGACGGCAAGATTGACGACCTGATGCCGCTCTGGCTCGATGCCGGTATTAATTGCATGTTCCCCCTCGAAATTGGCACATGGGGAGCCGACGCTGTCAAATACCGGAAGCAGTACGGCAAAGATCTATTGATCATGGGCGGCTTCGACAAACACATCCTCGCGCGCACCCAAAAGGAAATCGCCGCCGAAATCCACCGCCTCGCTCCGCTTGTCGAGGAAGGCGGCTTCATCCCATTTGCCGATCATCGCGTTCCGCCAGATGTGCCGCTGGCAAATTATGTTTTCTACTGCGAAACCGTCCGACAAGTCTGGGGCAAAAATGTCAACCTCGAACCCATGGGAGCTAAACAATGCACCTAGTAATTAAACAACTTCTCACCGCCGGATCCGTCGTTACTGACGGTGCCTGGGGCACGCAACTCCAAGCCCGTGGCTTACCAATCGGCGCTTGCCCTGATGAATGGAATCTCACGCAGCCCGGCAAGGTTGAAGAAGTTGCCGCAGCTTACGTCGCGGCCGGTAGTCGCGTCATTCTAACAAATACTTTCGGAGCCAATCGGATTCGTCTAGCTGAATTCAATCTGGCTGATAAAGTTATCGAAATTAATCGGCGTGGTGCCGCAATTTCTAAAAAGGCCGCTGACAAAAAGGCGCTAGTCTTCGCTTCCATCGGGCCGACCGGTAAGATGCTTGTTGCCGGTGATGTAACCGAAGACGAATTACGCACGGCGTTCACTGAACAAGCTCAGGCACTTAAAGATGGTGGCGCTGACGCACTCGTCATCGAGACCATGGCCGAACTCGAAGAAGCACAGCTTGCAATCGATGCTGCCAAAACAACCGGCTTGCCGGTCGTCGTCTGCATGACATTCGATACCGGTGGTCGCACGATGATGGGCGTCGCACCCGACCAAGCCGCCAAGCAATTCACTTCCGCCGGTGCGGACGTTATCGGCAGCAACTGCGGTAATGGCATTGCCGCCTTCATACCGATTTGCCAAGAATTACGCGCCGCAACCACTTTGCCAATCTGGATCAAAGCTAACGCCGGTCAGCCGGAATACGCAGATGGCCAAGTCGTCTATCGGATTACACCGGAAGAATTCGCCCGACACGCCCCGGCCTTGCGCGCTGCCGGCGCAAATTTCATCGGCGGTTGCTGCGGCACGACGCCGGCGCATTTGCGTTCCGTTGTCAGTATCTTGGCGCACTCATGACCACACTAGGCTTCAAACCTGACTTTGCGTTGACAGCGAGTCGTTTTGAAGCTTGGTGGCATGGTGAAGTTATTGATCGTCCGCCGGTGACATTGTCGGTCAAAGAGAAACGCACGGATTGCGGGCCAATCTCGCGTCACGCCACGCTACGGGAACGCTGGCTTGACGTGGAATTTGTCGTGAACTCCGCCATCGCAACAATGGAGGCGACAACTTATCTGGGCGATGCCTTACCGGTATTTTGTCCGAACATCGGCCCTGAAATCACGGCAACATTGTACGGCTGCGAACTGGAGTTCGGTGAAGTAACTTCCTGGTCAACCCCGGTCATTCACGATTCCGGCGATTGGAATCGCATTGCCACCGCACAACCGGATTTTTCCAATCGATATTGGCAAACATGCGAAGCGATGACCAAGCTCGCGATTGAGCGCTGCGCGGGGCGGTTTCTTATTGGATTAACCGACCTTCACGGCGCATATGACATTCTTGCCGCATTGCGCGAACCGATTCACCTCTGCACTGATTTATTGGACTGTCCAAACTTAGTGGATCGCGCCGCGCGTAATGTGGCGCGCGGCTTCGCGCTGGCATTCGCGCGCAACCGAGAATTAGTCCGTTCTGCCGGAATGGGGTCAGTTTTTTGGGCACCTTGTTATCATGCCGGCACGGCGTATATCCCGAGTTGTGATTTCTGGTGCATGGTTTCACCGGCAATGGCACGCGACTTGGTTTATCCAACCCTCATCACTGAAATGACCGGACTGGAGCGGAGTATTTTTCACCTCGACGGTCCACAGGCATTGCAGCATTTGGATCTGACGTTGTCACTACCGGGATTGAACGCGTTGCAATGGGTTTTTGGCGCCGGTCACGGCCCGGCGGCACGCTGGCTCGACGTGTACCGGCATGCCCGCGCTGCCGGTAAGAGTCTTCAGGTGACCGCCGAAAACGCCCAGGACGCGTTAACAGTGCTACGCGCGCTTGGGCCAGCCGGTTTGTGGTTCACTATTGACCAACCGTTCAATTCCGTTGGTGAAGCTGAGGTGTTTCTCAAGGAAATGGCACGCGGTTAAGCTGTGCCACCGGCAAGTGCAACGGTGATTTGCGTTTTGAGATAGCCGGTAATGGCGACGATGATTTGTTGGACAAGTACATCGGGAACGCCGTTTCCATATTTACTTTGCAGCCGCATATCACATGGCGTGTTGACGTAGTCAATCACGACGTACCGGTGCTGGCAATCCAGCGCAATTTCACTGCTGAAAAAATCCAACTCGGCCACGCAGGCAATTACGCGAATAATGCGCTCAAGTTCAGCAATATTGACACTGGTGGCATCCTTCGCCTCGAAGACAGTGTACCGGTGGGTCCGGTCGTCCCACCAACACGGAATCACGGTGCCGCAGACAAAATAGACACGGAACCACGCGCGCCGGTCACCAATGATTTGCGGTTCGATATTTTGTTGGACGAGAAACCGTTGGTTACGATGTTTGGCGCGGACTTGATTGACTTCGTCCACATGCTTGGCTCCGGTCAGGACGCCACGCCCGCCACCACCCTTGGCCGGCTTGACGACAAACGGCTTGGCAAACGATTCGATTGCGGACGGATTGATGTGCGGCTCGCGGTCATGCGACGGTAAGATAAGCGTGGTCGGCAAATGCAAGCCGCTGGTGAGAAGTTCGCGGTGAATTTCAGCCTTGTCGCTGGCGCGGAGGTAATGATGATGCGCATTAAGGACCCGCGTGCCTTTGGTGTGCAGAAGTTGGTTAAGATTGAGGAACCGCGCGTCCTCGTCACTGGCGCGGTCGAGGAACCAGAGGAATTTACGTTCGTCACGTTCGACTTCGCCAGTTGTGTGCGTGAGGTTGTGCGGGCCGATAAGGTAGCTGGTAAGCCCAGCTCGGTGAAGGGAC
>JBAXAT010000157.1:0-4928 GCA_037142335.1 Verrucomicrobiota bacterium
CCTCTAGCGGTTCACGCATTGCCTCCAGCACATCCCGGTGGAACTCCGGCAACTCATCCAGAAACAACACGCCATGATTCGCCAAACTGATCTCGCCCGGCGTCAGATTTGCCGTGCCACCCAGCAACCCGGCGCTGCTCGTCGTGTGATGTGGACTGCGAAATGGCCGCGTCGCCACCAACGCTTGCCCCTTCGGCAACAGCCCGCAGATGCTGTGGATCTTCGTCGTTTCTAAACTCTCCTCCAGAGTCATGCTGGGCAAGAACGTCGGCATCCGTTTTGCCAATAGCGTTTTGCCACTGCCCGGCGGACCAATCATGAGCAGATTGTGCCCACCAGCCGCCGCAACTTCGAGCGCCCGCTTCACGCTCTCCTGACCTTTCACGTCTGCCAAATCAACGTCATACCGGCGTTGCTGCTGAAAAATCAGCTCCGGATCTTCGCGCAGTGGCGAAATGGCTTTCTTCCCGGCTACGAACTCCGCCACCTCGCGGAGAGTTTTGATCGGATAAACTTCCAGGCCTTGGACAACGGCAGCTTCCGCCGCGTTTTCAAAAGGCACGATAATGCCGCGCTTGCCTTGCGCACGAGCACATAGGGCGATGGTCAGGACGCCATTGACGGAGCGGACCGCGCCGCTGAGCGCCAGCTCGCCAACAATGACAAGGTCGTTCAAGTGCTGCGCCACGATCTGCTCGCTAACAGTGAGAATCCCGATGGCGATGGGAAGATCGAAGCTCGGACCTTCTTTTTTTATGTCAGCCGGCGCCAAATTAATTGTGGTCCGGCCCATGACATACTTAAAGCCGCTGTTTTCAATGGCGGTCTTGACCCGGTCGCGGGACTCCTTCACTGCCGCGTCCGGTAATCCCACAATAATCACAGCTGGTTGCCCCCAACCGGAATTGACTTCCACCTCAACCGGATAAGCATCAATACCGAGCACTGCGGCCGAATGAACTTTGGCGAGCATGGGAAATTAATACACAAACGGTTCAGACAAGTCGAATGCGTTTTGGATGAGCCGGATGTCAGTGGGCTTGCGGACACCCTCTTGTAAAATTACTTCGACGATGTCAAACCGGAACCGGATGCGCGGATGATTAAGCAACCTGAGATAATCAAGCGCGGTGCAGCTCATGTGGTTTTGTTTTTCTTTTGTGACGGCTTCGCTCGGCGCGCCGTAGTCATCGCTCTTGCGGGTTTTGACCTCGACGAAGATCAGCCATTCACCGTGCCGGCAGACAATATCAATCTCACCGGCGCGCGTCTTGAACCGGTGGACGAGAATCCGGTAGCCGTACCGACGGAGATACTGGGCGGCGAACTTCTCGCCGCGTTCGCCGAGTGCCATTTTCGCGGTGGGGTTGACGGCGAGTTTGCGCAGCCAGTTCCAAGCCATGCCGACATTTTAACCAGAAGCATTCTATTCAACAAGCCATGTATTACATGGCGGAAGACGGCGCTTGCAAAAAATCTGGATTTAAGGAAGCTTACCGTAACAATCAGGAGGTTTGCATGCACCGTATTCAAGAATGGTTATTCCGCTCTGCAATCGTGGTGATGATTCTCGCGACTCAAGGCTGTGCTTTATTTCTAATCGGTGCCGGCGCAGGCGCGGCTATTGGTGTGGTCTCCTATATCGGTAACGAATTGCGCGTCACGCAGGATGCAACCTTGAATCGCGCTTGGGATGCCGCCACTGCTGCGATGCGCGAACTGGAATTTACCATCATCACGGCAGAAACTCACAAGGACGGTTTAGGTGGTATCTTACAAGGGCAGAATGCTAAAAAACAACGCGTTCAAATCCAACTCATCCGGCAGACAGAGCAAATAACTGAAATCCGAATTCGCGTCGGTGAATTTGATACCGCTGCCAACAAAGCCGCTGCACTGCTTTTATACGACAAGCTAAAAGCTCGCCTCTAACCAATTCAAAAGGTTTACCGGCGAACTTGAAACAGTGGCAGGCCCAGTTTCCAACGAATAGCGGCCAAGCGAAGGCCTAATATCGTGACTGCTCCGCTGCCGACTGCGATTGCATCTGACGTAATCCATCGCAACGCCAGCACGTACACTACCGCACCGCACAAAGCCGCCGTTGCATACAGGTAAATCGTCGGGCGAAAGACCAAAGGAATTGTGCCGGTCAATACATCACGCAAAATCCCACCGGCAACACCGGTAATGACTCCGAGCATTACTCCGACCGGTACGGCGACTCCAAAAGCGAGACCTTTACTAGTTCCAATAATTGTGAACAAGGCTAAACCAAATGCATCGGCCACCAAAAGAACTGTGCGGGGTAGAGGCCGGTAACGCGACACAACAAATGTCCCCAGTCCTGCCAATACTGCAGTCAACAGATAATTCGAATTACGCATCCACGCCACCGGCACATCGCCGAGCAATAAGTCACGAACAGTGCCGCCACCGAATGCCGTCACAATTGCCAGCACGATCACACCAAACAGATCAACCTGTTTACCTTCGGCGGCTAACACACCCGTCACAGCACAGACACCGACAGCGACTAATTCAAGTGCCAATGGAATATTCATTTGTATAAAAGTAACAATTTTTCCAACTAATCAGTAATCGGCATTTCACAGTCAGTTCCAATTCGTATCATATCATTGACTAATGTCGCCTCGTCCGAGTCTTAGGAAGTTTTTGACCGGAACTGTTTTTCGACTCGGCGTAGTTCGGTCGACTCAGCAGAACTAATCTTTGCTTCAGTGTCAGCAGTGATAATCTCGTCAGCCAATTGACTCGCCACATTGTCCAAAGACTTTGACGTTGCTTCTCGGACCTTGCGGTTGAGAATCCGCGGATCGAACAACTGCTCTCTAAAATTCAGCAACGTGTGATCGGTTTCGAGGAAGCTACCGGCAATCCCGACCTCGCGAACCAGATTGTACGCGAGCGTATCTTCGTTCACGGTGCAACCGCACTGATATCGGCGGGCGTAGTTGATCATCTCGTTGTCCACAACCAGCTGCCCGAGCGACATCGTTAATTTCGATTCAAGTTGCCCCATTCCCCAGACTAAACTAACGCCGTTGCTTGAGTGGGTATGGAATCCGAACATCTTTTCCAAGCCAGCTTGTTGGTCTGTGAAACAAGATTCTGTGGAAACCCATGAGCTAGACGGGATGTTGTAGAATTGTCCCATCTCCGCCGAGATCTGAGCGAAAAGGGCGTTTTCTGGGCCGCCGGTCACTGCGGTAGCAGCCTTCATATCGAAAACGTGAGCCAAGCCTAGATTGTAAATCATCGGCCGGCCCGGTTCGAGTAACTGGTTCACAACAATGCCCACCAAGATTTCTGCATTCCCGACAGCAGCGGCACCGGCAATCGTGACCGGACCGCTGACGCCTGCCATTGGCTCACCGTTGATGGTTGCCGGTATTCCATGCCCTGCGCTCCGCCTGAAAATCTCGAGCGCCAAGTTCGTCCACCGCAACGGCCCGTGGGCTGTGAACCCGACACTAAACCAGTTACCGGGAAAAACCGGTTTCATCGCCACAAGCGCATCCATCCCGTCCGGGGTAAAGCAAAGGACGCGAATATGTTTCCGGCAATTCTCGGCGATCACTCTAAGGCCAACAAAATCGCGATGCCGCGGTGGCAGATCGTCGAGCGCCATGCCCATCACGCCATGGACATTTTCCAAATGATCGCAAAGTCGTGCAACGCACGCCAAATCCTCAGACGTCGCCTTCCGCCGCTCGGTACCGGTCCACATATACATGGCGGGATTTGTCCAGAATGACGAAGGTGAATTCGGAGTCAGCGTCTTACCGGAGCTGTCACGCGCATCAAGTTTGATCGCACTTGGAACGCGCGCCAGATATTCCCGCACCATCTCGCGTGGAATGCGCACATCTTGTGGACCAGCTCCCGGTCGAGCGCCGGCATCGATCATCCTCCGAACGATTTCATCATGCTCCAGACGCACTCCAATCTCCGCCAAGATTTTCAGGCTGGTTTCGTGAAGCCGGTTTTGTTCGTCAGGTGTCATTTTAAACCTTTGAAATCGTACTTCGGTTCCCAGCCAAGTCGCCGGCATGTGTAAGCGATATCACACCGGTCGACTGACTCGGGCGTGCCTTCAACATAAAAGACTTCGTAGCCAATGTCCGCGCATTCCAACGCTAGCCGCGCTGCTTCACCAACGTCCCGGCGGTCGATGTACCCAACGCAGTACTGCGTTCGGTGTTGACCATACTTGTCAATCATCGTATCGGCATCCATCACCCAACCGACGCGCAGCACAGACACTGACAACTGGTTGACGCGCTGGAATTGCTCAGCGATTACCTCCTGACAAGTTTTTGTGAGCGAGTACAGATCGTTGCCCTTCGGGAATATGTCACGTTTACAAAACCCGGTATGACCGGCGAGAACACCGGCGCTGGAGATCACGCAAAACTTCTGGATGCCCTGCTCGACGCCGGCAAAGAACAAGTTCGCCGTACCTTTCACATTCACGTCGAACGCGACTGGCGGCGTGTCATACACGCCCGCCTGCCGCGATGCCATGTGCGCGATCACAATCGCATCCATACCAGTCACCGCTTGTCGCGCAGCGTCGAAATCGGTAACGTCGCCAACAAAAAATTCATGTGGCGTGGCGAACGGTTTCAAATCCATCAACCGCAACGAATGCCGGCCTGCGAAAGGGAGCACCAATCCTTGTCCAAGATATCCACCTGCACCTGTGATGAGGATTTTCATGTCAGCTCGTCACTAGTTCATCGAGCGCAAATTCGGTTTGGACAGGCGCGCCAGCTTGCCGGACGGGCGCGAACGACCGGCGGTGGATTGGACTTGGGCCGTGTTCCATCAAGGCAGTGAGATGCTCCGGCGTGCCGTAGCCTTTGTGCTGGGCAAAATTATATTGTGGGTATTGTTCGTGGAAC
>JBAXAT010000158.1:0-4901 GCA_037142335.1 Verrucomicrobiota bacterium
TTGACGGCAAGACCGTCGAAAGCACCGGTCAACTTCGCAATCTTGTTGCCGGCATAGATCCCGGTACTAAAGTTGAACTAACAATCGTTCGCAACAGCAAAGAACGTACCGTGCCGGTAACTATCGGCGAACTGCCTGACGCCGGTAAGCGAACCGCATTGGCGAGTGGCACTGACGAGCATACCGGCCGGTTTGGCCTAGCCGTCGAACCACTCACCGATACGCTTGCCCGTGAACTTGGAGTGGAACCAGGCACCGGCGTTCTCATCGAATCCGTGGAAACCGACAGTCCGGCCGAGGAAGCTGGTCTTCACCCCGGCGATCTAATTGTCGAAGTCAACCGTGAACACATGACCAGCGTGGCTGAATTTAGCGCCGCCATGCAGAAGACCGGCCGCAAAGTCCTGCTGCTAATCAAAGTAAAAGAAGGCAGTCGGTTCGTCGTTCTGTCAGCGAAGTGACGCCGCAATCAACTCGACCGTCCGGTCGGTCGCGCCGACATTGCGCGCGATGACCGTCTTCGCCGCGCCGGTAACTTTGGCGCGGAGTTGTGCGTCGTGCAGCAAATCACGCAATGCGTGAACAAACTCATGCTGGTCTGCCACCTGCACGCCGGCACCGGCGGCGACAAATTCGGCGGCGATAGCCTTGAAGTTTTGCATGTTCGGCCCAAACACCACCGGATGCCCACTGGCGGCGGCCTCGACGATGTTCTGGCCGCCCACACCCACCAGACTCTTGCCTACAAAAATAACGGTGGCGATGTTGTAAAACAATTTCAACTAGCCGATAGTACTTACCAGCAAACAATCCGGATTAGCTACCGGCGCGCCGCCATTGCGCAACGCGAGTTTGATATTCTGGCGCTTCGCCAGCTCGATAATCTCTGGCGCGCGTTCGACATGCCGGGGCACGAGCACGAGGAATAATTCCGGTATCTTGTGCCGCAACTCAGTCAACGCCGCAAAAACAATTTCTTCCTCGCCTGGCCACGTGCTACCGGCCACGAGAATTGGCCGCGTTCCGATTACGCCCAGCTCGTCGAGAACTTGCCGGACATTGACCGGCGCCGCACCGGCGCGGGAAAGCGAGGCGTCGTATTTGAGATTACCGGTCAGTTCCACGCGCGGCGCGCCGAATTGGCTGAAATTGTCGGCATCTTCCTGGCTCTGCGCACCGACGATTGTGATTTTGTCGAAGACGTTACGGAACAACCATTGCCCGTTATGATGCCGGCGCTCGGAGCGCGGCGACATCCGGGCGTTGACCATGAAAATCGGCACGCCGCGCCGCGCGCCTTCCCAGACGTGGTTCGGCCAGATTTCGGACTCCATCAAAACAATGAAATTCGGTTGAATGAGATTGTAGGCGCGCCGAACGGCTCCCGGAAAATCTTGCGGGAAGTAGAGCAGCACTACGTCCGCCGGTAAACGTTCGCGCCCAAAGGCATAGCCGCTGGAAGTAGTAGTGGTGACGATGAATTGGTACTTAGGAAAGCGTTGTCGGAGCGCAGCGACCAATACCAGCGCCAGATTCATCTCGCCGACGCTGACCGCTTGAATCCAAGCGCGCGGTGCGGTCTTGCCGGCGAGTTGCCGGCGGAGTTCTGGGGAATACCGGCCGAACCGTTGGAAGAAATTCTCACGGTATTTTCCGCGTTTCCACATTTTATAGACGAACGCCGGGCAGAGCAGGACAAATCCCAGCGAATATAAAATAGTGTAAACAACTTGCAGCATACCGTCAGAATACCGGAACTGGCCGACAATGTCAGGGAAGATTTACTTCCACAAGTTTCCGACGGCTAGCGTGACCATGAACAATCGTCACCACCCGTGACCTAACCTTGAAGTGTTCAGCTAGCGCAGCGATAACGGCATCATTAGCCCGACCGTCTTCTGCCGGTTCTCGAACTTTGACGACCAGCGTGCCGTCAGCAGCCGGCGCAATACCGGTTTTCTTTGCGCGGGGAACGACTTTCACGTGGAATCGCATCGCGACTCAGGCGTAGTAGTGGTAGTTGACGTCAGGGAAAATATTGTCACGCCACTCGACGCTCGCTAGCCACGGCTCGTCGATGTTACCGGCTTTGATCTGATCGTAAATTTGGTTGAAACGCAGGAGGTGATCCTTCGTGCGCTTAACGGCGTACTGGACGGTGGTACCGGTCTTCATGATGAACGCCCAGTCACTGGATTGCGCCAGCAACAATTCGCGCGCGGCTTGCTTGAGGGCGCGTTCGGTCAGGCCGTCAGGATTCGAGTAGCGCCTGGCCAATTCAATCATCCGGTCGGCGGCAACGTGGAGATGCTGGTAAATCCAAGCATTGGAGTTTTCGAGCCAGACTTCCCAGTGACCTTTGTGGCCCCAGCTCGACGCGGCTGGCTGGGCGACTTGTTGCGTCGGATGATTGCGCAGATACTCGGTCGGCGTGGTGAGCTTGAAGGTTTGTTGGTCAAACGCAGTTTTGCGAATGAAAAAATTCAGAAACTCCGGACCTTCAAACCACCAGTGACCGTAAAGCTCTGCATCGTACGGCGCGAGAATCAGCGGCGCACGTTGCAAGACGCCGTGGAGATGCTCGACTTGTTTCATCCGATTGTGCATGAAGTTGCCGGCGTGGCTAGCAGCTTTCTCCAGCGCCCAATTGCGGACATAATATTCTTTGTACTGACTCTTACCGGTGATGCGGTGATACTTGATGCCGGTAAATGTGCGGATGCCGTCAGGATGAATGTGCGGCTTGATGTAATCGAAATCGAGGTCAAACCCGATATCCCGGTAAAAGTCCCGGTAATCCACATCGCCAGGATAGCCTTCCTCGGCACTCCAGACCTGCTTTGATGATTCGACATCGCGCCCGAACGCGGCCACGCCATTAGGCGCGAAGATCGGCGCGTACACACCATACCGGGGACGCGGGTGCGAAAACATGACGCCGTGTGTATCGGTGATAAACCAGCGAATGCCAGCTTCGGCGAGAAAGTTTTCAATACCGGGCTCGTAAGCGCATTCCGGCAACCAAATTCCTTTCGGGTCGCATCCGAAACAGAGCCGGTAATGGTCGCGCGCAGTCAGAATTTGGGCGCGGATACATTGCGGGTGTTCCATCAACGGCAGGAAACCGTGGGTCGCACCGCAGGTGATGATTTCGAGTTTGCCGAGTTCCTGAAATTTGCGGAACGCGCCGACGAGGTTGCGGCCGTAACCTTCGCAGAACGTGGCGCGCGCCTCGTGAAACCGGTTATGATAAAACCACGCGAGATCATGAAACGGCTTGTCCCACTTCGTGCGTTCGATTTCTTTTTCAGCTAGGGCGATTAGCCGTGTGAGATGTCGGACATAGCGCTCCTGTAGTAGCGGGTCCAGCAGCATCGAGCACAACGGCGGCGTCATGGACATTGTGAGCCGAAAATCCACGTTGTCGCGGACGAGACCTTCCATCACTTTTATCAATGGGATGTAAGTCTCAGTGATCGCCTCGTAAAGCCAATCCTCTTCAAGGAAATCTTCATACTCCGGATGGCGCACGAACGGCAGGTGCGCGTGCAAAACAAGGGCGACGTATCCTTTAGCTTCCATCATCACTTGGTTGCCGGCGGTTTAATATTCGCCGGTTGACTAACTTTGCCAACATCTCCGTCCGTCTGCGTTTTGCGCTCAAACTGTAATTCAACGGCGCGTGTTTCACCAGTCTTGCCAGAGGCCGCCACGACCGGTAACCGATACTTGCCATCCGGGAACGTCCAGTGAAATGAGAATGTGCCGTCGCTGCGCAATGCGATTGGCTTGCCGTCCACTGTCACCTTTGCGTCCGGCTCGGTCGCACCGTAGATAATCAATTCGGCATTCACGGCGAACCAAAAATCTTTTTGCGCCCCACCGGTCCAGCTCGAACCTCTCGGACTAAATCCACTGAACATACCGGAACTCGTTTCGCCTTGTAACCGACGACGGATCCACTCGGTCAACTCGACTGAACCAACTTGCACCCGCCGTAAAACATCGCCGCTGAGAACGTGTTCGACTTGAGCGGCCTGTTCCGGCGACCATGAATCGCGTTCGACATTCACAGGAAATGGGAAATGGAGACCAATTGCCTGCAGCTGTTGGAGCGCTTCGGCAAGCGATTCACCGTCTGTGAGATGTTGGCGCACAATAGCGATCAACTCCTCAAAATTTACATCCACCGGAATCGTTGCAAACCGGGCCGTCGTGTCGGCGGCGAGCGCGTCGGGCGGTGTCGTCGCCTCCCGCGAGCGGCTGCTGACATGAAATGACCCATTGTGCCGCCAGAAACCGAGTTCGGCCGAATAAGTTGTGGCGGCTTTGCTTGCCGGGATATACCAGTTGCGGGCATCATGTGCCAAGGTTAGCTCCACGACTGGAGTAGCGTGATTTTTCTCAAACACGCGCAAGACCACCCGGCCATCGGAGGCTTGCCGGCGGAAGTCGGCCATTTGCTGATGGCTAAAATCCCAATAAGCAAACAGCCAATGTGGATCGCGCGCCGCAAGGAACAGCCGTCCTGTTCCGTAAGCATCCGGTAATTCACCAAGGTTCTCTTCCTTAAAAACCTGCTTGAGCGATTGCTTGGCTTTGGCCGGTGCAACATCAAATTTATGTGCGGCTTGACCGGTCGCGGCGGAAATAGAAGCTGCGGTCGCTTTCTTAGAGGTTGCCGGCGACTTACCGGCAACTTTTGCTTTCTTGCTCAGAGCCGACACCTTTGGCTTGCGCATCGCGCGGCGCTTGACCGAGCCGACAGTTTTTTGCGCGACAACAACCACCGCACGTTTCCGCAGTGGCACAGCACGCCGCTGCTTGGCACGGCGGATAGTTTCGATTAACTCCGGCTTGTTCATGGTCGAAATCCCGCGCAAACCAAGTCGTTGCGCGAG
>JBAXAT010000159.1:0-4892 GCA_037142335.1 Verrucomicrobiota bacterium
AGTGCCGGGTATTCAAGTTTGCGAGTAACTAGTTCGTCGTCCGTCCATCCAAACAATGGCGACCGCAATACCGCGACCAGACTCAGCTTGTCAGCAGGATTATCAAGACAGCAGAGTAATGACGCCAGCGTCTGAATTTCCTGGCACACGTAAAAATCTTTGCCGCCGATGACCCGGTACTGCACCTCGTACCGGCGTAGCGCATCGAGGAACGTCTCCTGTGACGTCGTCGTGCAGAACAACACCGCCATATCGCTCCACTTGTATTGGCCATGTAGGTGCTGCAGACATTTCGCCACCGCGTCGGCCTCCAGTGGACGCACGTCCTTCTTTGCCGTCAGTTCTTTTTCATCCGGCAGTAACTGCCACACGCCAGGCTCAGCCGTTGCATTTTTCGCCGCCGGTTCGAGAGGGACATAGTCCGGTTGGAAATCGCTCCGGAACAAAATCGGAGCAAAAACTGCGTTCACCCAGTCCAACAGCGTCGAGCGCGACCGGAAATTTGTCTGGATCGTCAGTTTATTTCTCTTCGCGGCGACGGCCTGGTATAGCTCGATGTCGGCGCCTCGGAAGGCATAGATGGATTGTTTCGGGTCGCCGACGAGGAATAACTTGCCCGGCGCGTCGCCGCCAAGCAGTTCGGTGATCTCAACTTGGACCGGGTCGGTATCTTGAAACTCGTCCACGAGGATACAGCGGAACCGGCGTTGCAAATCGGCGCGCACCTCGGTGCGTTGCTTCAACAGGTCGCGCGCCTTTGCCAGTAGATCGTCGAAGTCGAGCAGCACGCGTTCGCGCTTCACCTTGTCGTAATGTGCGACAAACCCGCGCAACCATGCCAGCGCGTCGCGCAACAACGCGTCGGAGAACTTGCTGCGGAGTTGCTCAACTTGTTCGCCGAGTTGCTTCGCCTCGTCAAACAGCTCGTGCGGCTTCCACTTCTGACCTTTCAACTCCGTCCGCAGCGGCGGCGCCGTCAACACCAGCGTCTCCGCTTCCCACGGCTCGGTGCCTTCGAATTGCGCCAACCGCTCGAACCAGTCCGCGATATTTTTTGCAAACGCATCATCGGCGTTAGCTTTCGCGCGTAACTTCTCAATATCGTGAACCCGCGCCTCAATCTCCGCCAGTGAACCCGTTTTTCCCGGCGGCGTTACCACCTCGAGTCGCCGGCGTTCCTCGATAACTAGTTTGGCGAGTGACCACAACGCGTCCGTCGTCACGCCGACCGCGAGCAACCGGCGCAACGGCGAGCGTTCCTTGGGCATCTTCGCGGCTTCTTTGGTGAACCAATCGGCCCACGCCTCCTCGCGGAGCAGGTCGGTTTGGAGTTGGTCAGCGACTTGGAACTGCGGGTCCACGCCAGCCTCGACCGGTCGCTCCTTCAACAGCCACGCGCAAAACGAATGGATCGTTGAAACTTGCGCCCGCTCGAGGTCAGCCAGGCTGTCAGCGTCGAGTTTGGTCCGGAGCCGGTCCTTCAATTCGCCCGCCGCTTTTTCGGTAAAGGTGATGGCGGCGATTTCCGTCAGGCGAACACCGGAGGCGACGGCAGCAAGGATGCGGTTGACAAGTAATGTCGTTTTACCAGTGCCGGCAGCCGCTTCGACGAGATAGGTCGTCTTCAGGTCGTTGGCGGCGAGATCGCGCACGGTTTGGTCGCGGAGGTCACTCATTTGATCTCCTTGACGACGCGGAATGGCGCGAGCCGTTCGTCGGCGAGTTTGCGGGCGGCAAGTCGTTCGATGGCGTTGCCGCAGATCGGCCGGTAATCGCACCAGCCGCATTTGTTGTGGCCGGTGTACTGTGGAAACTCACCGGCACGCAGCATCGCGGAAAAGGTTTCCAAAATCAGCGTGAGCTCACCGGCACGATTTTTTAATGCCTCGCCGGTAAAACGGACGTAGCGCCCGCCGCTGATGTACGCGTACTCGCTGGCGACAACCGACAGACCGAACGCGCGTTCGGCAGCGAGCGCATACAACGGTAACTGCAACGCCTCGCCGCCGTCGAAGGCGTCGTCCTTCTTGTGGTAGGCCTTGCCGGTTTTGTAGTCGAGGATTCGGGCGCGGTTACCGGCGACGTCCACGCGGTCCATCCGGCCACGCACGGCGAGTGTCAACGTCGGCGCGAGATGGAGCGTCGTCGGGCCAAACGCCTTCTCGAACTCGCGTGGCACAAGATCGTCGGCGCGCGCAATTTCGAGGTCGAGGAATTTCAAGAGGTCTCGTACCAGTGCTGTCCGGCGCAACGACCATACAACGGGCAGACCGGTGACGCCGTCGCGCTCGAACTCGTCAAGCCGTTGCCGGGCGAGGTCGCGAAGCTGCCGGCGATAAGTTTCGCGCAACTTCAGCTGCAACGGGAGCGCTGCCTGTTTATAGAATGTTTCGAGGATGTCGTGGACGGCAGAGCCAATTTCGCTGGGATCGGCGCTCCAAATGTGTTCGGGTTCCTCCCACCGTTTGAGGTTGAGCGTCTGTTTGCAGAAGTACTTGAACGGGCAGAAGGCGAATGTCTCCAGTTGCGTCGGCGCAACGACCAGTTCTGCGAGCGCAACACCGGCGGCGGGTGCGAGGCCGTCGTGCGGTGTCAATTTCAGTTCGCCCCAGCGTAATTGTTCTGCCGGTAGGCCGCGCGCGAGGTGCGGCGACATCTCAGCGAGAAGTGCGACGGGCAGGCGCTTGGTCTGGAGCAAGGTCAGGTCGAACTCGCGCGTGTCGAGCGCGTCATCGCCATGCGCCAGCTTGACGAGTGGGATGAGGTGCGGTTTGAGATTGAACGGTCGAAGCAGGCACGACGGCAGGCGCGGTCGCGCGGAGCCGGTATCAAGGCGCGGATAGCTGAGGACGAGTTGCTCGCGAGCGGCGGCGATAGCAAGATCGAAGAGGAGGCGTTCCTCGTCGTGGCCGCGGCGCTTCAGCGGCAAGTCGGCGCTGATCTTGGCGCGTTCCTCGTCGAGTAGTAACGGATCTTCCCGGATGATGCGTGGGAAACTTTTTTCCACCAAACCAAGTACTGCCACAAATCCGAAGCTCAAACCGCGCGCGCCCATCACGTCGCTGACGAAAATGCCGCCGTCTTGGAATTTTTCCGGTTGTTCGCGGCCGGCAACGAGCGTTTTACCGGTAAATTCGGCGAAGGTTTCAAAGCTGACCGGCGTTTGGACGGCATCTAATTCGGTGAGAGCTTCGATGGCACCGATGACCGGCGCGTGGCGACCGCCAAGTTTACGGAAGGCCGGGATAATTACGTCCACAAATTGTTGCCAACTGCCTTGCCGTGGCAACGCGTCGGTGGCGGTAAACAGTTCTTCGACGAAATCCGTTAGCTCGCCAGTCTGTTCGGTGGCGCGCCGGAGCCGGTCGCGCCATTGGAGTTTGCCACCGACGATGCCGAGTTTGATTGTCAGCGCGTCCCAGTCGCCGGTCGCGCTGATTTGGCCGGCGAGTTCCATCACGGCGGACCGGCTGAAGTCGGACCGGATGGTTTCGAGCAAGAGGAGAAACCGTTTGGCGTCGGGATGTTCGCAGAGCGGCCGGCCACCGCGGAAAAACGCGCGGACGCCAAGCGCCGGTAAGGTGTCGCGCAGGATGGCGTCGTATTGGTTGCGCTGCCGGCAGAGGATGGCGCAGTCGGCGAAGGTTTTTGAAGGGTTGGCGCGAAGGTAGGCAAAAATAGCGCGGACGGCTTCGCGGACTTCAGCGGTTTCGCCAGGGGCGGAGATGACCGTGATTTGGGATTGGAGATTGGAACTTGGGAAAGTTACCGGCTGATAGCCGGTGGCGACAAACCAATCGAGGAGCGGCTTGGCATAGTCATCGTGGGTAGTGACTGGAAAAAAGATAGCGGTGGGCGCGAGGCGTTGGATGAATTGACGTTGGACGAAGTTGAGGTCGTAGAAACCGTAGAGAAAAACTTGCGGTTGTGGGAGCGGATTTGGCGTGCGTGGTTTCAGCCATTCGCAAAACTTCTGGTACGCGGCGGCGAGTTCGCGGTGTTTAGTGGTCTTGCCGGGTAGCGTGGCGAGACCGGATTCTCGGAGGTCGGTGAATGTGGCGAGGAGCGCGGTGGCGAAGCCGGGAGTGTCGCGAACGGGCGCAAAGTAGCCATCGCAAGTCTGCGCGAGTTGCCGGCAGAGAAGTTCAAGCGCAAGCGGCGATGGTTGATTGCCCGGGAGAAGTTCAGTGAGTGATTGGAAACGGAGATTGGCGTGGCCAGTGAGTTGCCGGGCGAGCGTGCGTTGGAGGTGAAGGCCCAGTAAGCGCGTGGGGACGACGACGGTGACCGGCGCGAGCGAGCCGCAGGCGGTTTTGATGGCAGCGATTTCTTGGGCGAGCGTGGTTTCGAGGTCGGGCTGAAAAGCGCCACAGAAAAGTTTGCGTGGCGTCGGCGTGGGAATCTTGTTATTTCTAGACACGTTGATGAAAATTCTGCCAAAGTATATCACACGGCAGTTGGGCATCACGCTGATTTTTTCATTGGGCGTGTTCACGTTCGTGCTGTTGCTGGCGCGGATTCTCCGGCAACTCAGTGAAATGCTGGTCAACCGGCAGGTCGGGTTGGCGATTGTGGCGCAATTCATCGTGTTGATGCTGCCGTACGTGTTGAGTTTTACGCTGCCGATGGCGATGCTGGCGGCAACGCTATTGGTGTTTGGCCGGCTGAGCGCGGACAACGAACTCACGGCGATTCGCGCGAGCGGGGTCGGACTGGGGCGCGTGGCGGCGCCGGTGATTGTGCTGGCGGCGTTACTGGGTGGGGTCTGCTTTTACGTGACGGCGTCGCTTGCACCGCAGTGTGGGTTTCAATTTCGCACATTGTTCCTGCATCTCAGCACGAACAACCCGATGGCTTTGCTTGAGGAAAACGCATACATCAAAGATTTCCCA
>JBAXAT010000160.1:0-4892 GCA_037142335.1 Verrucomicrobiota bacterium
GTGAAAACCGGCGACGGCGACGAGCCAGCGACAAATCCCGGCCAAACTTCATGACCGCTCGCTTTACCGGCATCGGCGCGTGGCTCGGCCGCAAATCCGACAAACTCCGCCATCGCCAAACCATCCTAGCTGCCGGCTTGTTACTCATCGCGCTGTTGCCGCTGGTGCAACTCGTCTTGTTGCGGCTATTGCGAAATGTGGTCTTTCTGCCCGGCACAACACTCGGCGTCGGCGAAACTTTTGCCGGCAGCTTTGTGCTATTGCTGCCGTTTTGTTTGGTGACCGGCTTTTTGCTGACGCTGGTCTGCGGGCTGACCGGCGACATCGGTGGAGTTTATGTCGCGGATGGAATCGGTAGCGTGGCTGGCGGTGTGGTTTTTAGTTTTATCCTGATCCGGTATCTGGATCATTTTGGGATTCTTTGTGTACCGGCCTTACTGACGCTGGCAGTGGTTGGGTGTTACCGGCAGTGGCGCGTGGTGGCCGCAGTGTTGTGTCTCGGCGTGGCCGGCGCGTGGTGGTGGAATGTGGATGCGTGGTCCACGGCCCGGCAGTATCCGGGCGCGCGGGTTGTGTTGCGGGAAAACTCGCCGTACGGCCGGCTGGTGATCACGGAAGCCGCCGGCCAATTTAACTTTATCGAAAACGGCTTACCAATCATCGCCACGCACAATGTCGAGCAGGTCGAGGAGACCGTGCATTACGCGATGGCGCAACGACCGGCAGCGCAGCGGGTACTGCTCATTGGCGGTGGCGTGACCGGAACGGCGCTGGAGATTTTGAAATACCCGGCTGCCGAGGTCACGTACGTCGAACTTGATCCACTCATCATCGCTGCCGGTAAGCGGTTCATGCCGGCGACGTTAGAGCACGTCCGCGTCATCAATACTGATGGGCGGTTGTTCTTGAAAACTACCGACGAAAAATTCGACGTGGTGATCGTGGACTTGCCGGCGCCGGTCACGTCGCAGCTTAACCGGTTTTACACAGCGGAGTTTTTTGCCGCCATCAAGCGCGTACTGCCGGCGGATGGCGTGGTGGCGTTCGCGGCGGGCCGGTATGAGAATTACATCAGCCGGCAATTGGCGCGACTGCTGGCATCGGCTTACCGGACGGTTCGCGAAAGTTTTTCGAATGTTCTGGTGATTCCCGGCGAACGGGTGTTTTTCGTGGCATCGGCCGGTGACCTAACGTTGGAGATCGCAACGCAACTCGAACAGGCCAAAATACCAACGCAGTTTGTGCAGCGGCATTATCTTACCGCGATGTTGACGCCGGACCGGTTGGCGGATGTGCAGCGGGCCTTGGCGGCACCGGCTGAGGTGAACCGGGATTTCAGTCCGGTCTTATATTTTTATCACCTCCAAAACTGGCTGAGTCAGTTTCCAATTCGATTTGGCTTGCTCGAAGCCGCAGTGCTGACGGCGCTGGGCATTTATTTATGGCGACTGCGGCCGGTAACGCTTGCGATTTTTGCGGGTGGATTCGCCGCATCGACACTGGAAATTGTCTTATTGCTCGGTGTGCAGATTGTGTGCGGTGCGTTGTACCGGCAATTGGGCGTGATCGTGGCGGTATTTATGGCCGGGCTGGCGGTTGGCGCGTGGCTAGCCCGACAGTGGCCGGCGCGTCAGCTGGCAGGATTGGCATTTGGTGTGGCGGCGGTCGCGGCACTGATACCGGCGGTGCTGCAATTTACCGGTAATCTGCCGGTGATTGTGGCGGTGACGTTTATCCTGGCGACGGTAGTGGGTATGGAGTTCCCGGTGGCAAGTCGGGCGGAAGCGGCCGGTGGCGCGGCGACGGCGAGCCGGTTGTATGAGGCAGATTTGGTTGGGGCTTGCCTCGGTGCGTGGCTGGCGAGTACGCTCTTGATTCCGTTGCTCGGCGTGACGCTGGTGTGCGTGGTGACAGCAGCGTTGAACGGCGCGGCCGGCGTGGTGGTTTGGCGGCGAAAGATTTAAAGAATGGCACGAGTCGGACATTTTATGATCAAGACGTTGCGGATCAGCAGTTGGCCGCTGCTGGTGCTGTTGGCGTTGTATCTCGTGACCGGGTTTGCGATGAGCGGCCGGTACGGGTTCGGCGTGTTGATGAATGAAAAGACAGCGCTTGGATTTCACAAGCTGTTGCACATGCCGTTTCTGGTGCTCTTGCCGGTACACGGAATCTGTGCGATTTATTTAGCGTTACGACGATGGCGATGGATCAAAATTCGACGCCGGTAAGCACCGGGTTGACGCGCCGGCAAGTATTGAGGTATGGCGCGGCGGGCTTGGTGTGTTTGGCTGGTGCCGGCGGGTTGGTGGAATATTTCCGGCGGGTGATGGCAAACGATCTGCCCGGCGACATTTTCAAGGGCGACGCGCCAAACGACGAAGTGTGGGCGCTCTGGCAGAAACGCGGCTGGACGAAAGAGTGTTATCACTACCTCAAGCTCGACAACAACGTGCAGTGCAAAATCTGCCCGAACAACTGCATCCTCGCGCCCGGCGACCGGAGCCATTGCCGTAACAAAATCAACCGTGCCGGCACGCTCTACACGCTCGCCTATGGAAACCCGTGCAGCTTCCACGTGGATCCGGTTGAAAAGAAACCGCTGTTCCATTTCTTACCGGGGAGTGCGTCGTTTTCGCTGGCGACAGCAGGGTGCGTGTTCCGCTGCTTGAACTGCCAGAACTGGGAAATTTCGCAAAAGACGCCCGAGGAAACCAAAAATGCGCGTGGCCCGGAGTTGCGGTTGCGACCACCATTGCCGGCGCAATTGAGCTTGAATGACATGGCGCGGTTGAGTTTATTCCCGGCGGATGTCGTCGCGGTGGCGGAGGCGTTGCGGTGTCCAACGATTTCCTACACTTATTCCGAGCCGGTAGCGTTTTATGAGTACACCTACGACACGTGCCGGCTGGCGCACGAAAACAAATTACGCAACATCATGGTCACGTGCGGCTCGATCAATGAGCGCCCGCTCCGCAACCTGGCGCAATACCTCGACGCCGCACACGTGGATTTGAAATGTTTTGACGAAGCCATTTACTGGAAGCTGAATACCGGCCGGCTTCAACCGATTCTCGACACGTTGAAAATATTACGCGATTTGGGTGTCTGGTTTGAAATCATCAATCTCGTCGTGCCGACCTACACCGACCGGCCGGACATGATTACGCGAATGTGCGATTGGCTAGTGAAGAATATCGGCCAGGATTATCCAATTCATTTTTCTAGGTTCCATCCGGCGCATAAGCTCGAACACTTGCCGCCGACGCCGGTTGAGACCCTTGTGACCGCCCGTGACATTGCGCGCACGGCCGGACTCCGGTACACCTACATCGGCAACGTGCGCGGCATCCCGGACGCAGAGACCACATTTTGTCCAGGCTGCAAGCGCCCGGTCATCGAACGCGACCTCTTTGCAATAACTCGGTTCGAACTGACCGAAGGCAAGTGTAAATTCTGCCAAACAAAAATTGCTGGTGTGTGGGCTTGACGAGCGGCGCATCTACTGCTATATGGGGAGTTGAATCGGGAATAAAACTTACGAAAGGATCAGAATGAACAGCATTGTTAAACGTAGTGTTCTTAGTCTCGCCGTGATTGCGACATTGGCTGGCGTATCTTGCCAACCACCAGCCGCGACACCGGTAGCTCCTGCGGCCCAAACTCCACGCACAGATAATGGTCGCTATCAAATCGTGATCGGCAACGAAGGCACCGCGGGTACGGTGCTATTCCTGCTCGATACGCGCGATGGTGGCACGTGGATCTATCGTCCACCGACACCGCCGGCATTTAACGGCTTCTGGAGCGATATCCCGCGGATCACCTATCCACCGGAAACCTGGCAACAGGTGTTCTCTTCCATGGTGCAACAGGCGCAGGCAGCCCAAAAAGCAGCCCAACCGGCTCCCGCACCAGCGAAGTAAAACTACACACCCGATTCGAAAACACGACGTGCCGGTCTGAAATCAGACCGGCACGTTGCTTTTTAAAGATTTGGTGCGGACGAGAGGAGTTGAACCTCCATGCCCTTGCGGGCACAGCCTTCTGAGGGCTGCGCGTCTGCCAGTTTCGCCACGTCCGCACTCTTACTCTTAAAACAGACCGACTATACCGAAGCCATTCCTACGGCGCAACGAGAATCAAATTCGCCGCTGAATCTTCCAATACGATCTGACCGGTTTCGAGCAAGTAAACCCGCTGAGCGCAACGCTATGTTCGGTTAATCATCGCTAACTGAGTGTAAGCTGAGACTTCCCACACACGAGGTATTGCTCTATACTTACTTTGTCATGTTGATTCATCCAACAGCCATTATCAGTCCGAAGGCGGAACTGGATTCATCCGTCGCAGTCGGGCCGAATGCGATTATTGAAGATCACGTGAAGATTGGCGCCGGCACAAAAGTGTGGGCGAGCGCGTTTGTAACCGGTCACACAGAGATTGGCCGCGATAACCAAATTCACATGGGCGCGGTCATTGGGCATGAGCCGCAAGATTTGAAGTTTGACCGGACGGCGCGTAGCTATCTGCGAATTGGCGACCGGAATGTGTTCCGGGAATACTGCACGGTGCATCGCGGCACGGAACCGGAGAGCGCGACGGTCATCGGCAACGATTGTTTTCTGATGGGCTTGTCGCACGTCGGCCACAACTGTGTAATCGGCAACGGCGTGATTATTTGCAACTGCGCGCTGGTGGCCGGTCACGTGCACGTTGGCGACCGGGTGTTTATTTCAGGCGGCGTGGTAATTCATCAATTCACGCACATCGGCCGGTTGGCGATGTTCTCCGGCAACGCGCGCGTGTCGTTGGACGTGCCGCCATTCACGCTGGCGGCAGAGCGCAATGAGATTCACGCGTTGAATCTAGTAGGGTTACGACGAGCGAAGATA
>JBAXAT010000161.1:0-4888 GCA_037142335.1 Verrucomicrobiota bacterium
CCCATCGAATCCGCGACCGGTTTGCGCGCAGAAAAATGCGGCATGGTAAAAATATTCATCGGCCCATGCAACCGGCTGCGTTGTGAGCAAATCCAAAGATTGCTCCTCGTAATGTCCGCACATACGCAATGCCAGCACTGCTGCTGCCGTGCGGCCGGTAGTCGGAAACCCGCCGGGCTGGTAGGCAAAGCCGCCACGCGGATGTTCGCAGCGTTGGAGGTAATGCGCCGCCCGCTCAAATGCTTTGCGCGGCACCTGTAACCCGGCATTCAACGCCGCGCGCAATGCGGTCACCTGCCAGACTGTCACCGCCAAATCGCTGTCGGTTGAATCCGGGAAGTACCGCCAGCCGCCCGCGTGCAAATCACCTTTCGGCACCGCCTGCGCCCGCAAAATCAATTCGACCGCCTTTGTCAACCGTGGACGCACGCCGGTTTCGCGTTTCACCATGCCGGTGATTTCGGCCAGCAACAACGTCGTCACCCCGTGGCCGTACATCAGCGCGCCGCCATTAGTGAACGCGCCATCGTCCGACTGCTGAGTCAACACATACCGGACGCCACGGTCAATCACCACACCGTAGCCGGGCGATGCCGGCACGTTGCCGGCGGAAAGAAAGGCCAGCACCTGCAGCGCGTTCAGCGCGGTGTTCGTACTCCACGAACCATCGGCGCGCTGCTGGCTAGCCAACCACGCCAAACCACGCGAGACTTCATTCGACGCGGCAAAGGTTGCCGGACACAACAGCAAGATCAAGACGCAAACCTTCATCGCCGGTAGTTTACCAAAATTTCTTTGTAACAAAAGTGCGGTTTTGTTTCTGCGGTCGGTGTCTCAATCCCACCGAGTCAAACCCGCAACGGTAGCTTGGGGTCGATTTTGGCAAAAATCGGGCTGTGGGAGACTTCCATCCGATTAGTTCAGTCTATCTTCCGATCGGATGATGCAATCTTTCGGTCAGATTCTTCAATCTTCCGACCGAATGTTTCGATCTTTCGGTCGGATTACCCAATCATTCGGTCGAATGCCTCAATCTTCCGGTCAAATGATTTGATCTTTCGACCGATTGTTTCAATATTTCGGTCGGAAGATTGTAACTTTCGATCAGATTCGTCAACCACCCTAGACGTTCCGGGGCAAATCCAACCACCACGCGACGCCCCGGCCCACTTAAACGGCGCCCGTCAGTCGTTCGGCTCAGCGTTTACGCCACAACCGGTCGCAGATTTGGCCAATGCCACGCGGCCGGCCATGCGGCACAACGCCGAGCAGTGGAACTCCAGTAAGTTCCGGAATCGCCGTGATGTTGGTGCGCTCGGAGAGGCCGCGTTTGCCGGTGGTGTCATTGAGAATCACGCCGGCAACTTTCAGTTTCATCGCCTGTGCTTGTCGAATGGTTAGCAAGGTGTGGTTAAGCGTTCCGAGACCGAGCCGGGCGACAATGATCACCGGTAAGTTGAGTTGTCTGGCGAGGTCAGCGACGAAATAATTGCGGCGAATCGGCACGAGTAAGCCGCCGGCACCTTCGACGAGTACCGGCCGGAAAGCTATCGCCAAAACGCGGAAGATCGATTGAATTCTATCAGTGTCAATATGACTACCTTCCAACTTGGCCGCGACACTCGGTGCAACAGGATGACGGAGATAAACCGGGTTGATGACATCGAGCGGAACTTCATTGCGCATCAGCTTCCGGTAGGTGCGGGCGTCGGCACGTCCGCCGGCACCGCAGGCAATCGGTTTAAATCCCGCCGCCGGTAAGCCGCGCCGGCGAAGTTCGGCGAGCAGCAAGGCGGTGACGTGCGTTTTGCCAACGCCGGTATCGGTGCCGGTAATGAAATAGTTTGGGTTCAAATTTTGCGATTAACTCAATAGAATTGGCGTGTGAAGCGAAACCGCAACGCACCTTGCTAGTGGTTAGAATTCCATTCCCTTAGTTCCCACTCCGCAATAGATGTGGTTCCTGCTTTACATTTGCATTTATTGATCAGAGTTCTGTACGTTTCAATATCATCGAGTTTTGTCCATTTGTATTTGCCGATTTCACCTCTGATCAGGTCGAGTTTGCTGATGATAATTCCGTCAAGCGGACAGTGAGGAGGTGGCTGACGGATGATTCCCAAGCACCACAAGTATTTCAAGTAGAGGTTCAGCGATTTTTGCGCAATACCGATCCGAAAACGGTCGTCTCTCAATGTTTGAGTTTGTTTGAATTTCTCGGTCAATTTTTCTGCAAGGTTGATAATGATCTGAAAATGATCCTTTTTAACGCGGCCTTTTGCGTAATTAGCACCTAAAGAGCGGAGCCTCTTAGTCAATTCCTTCCGTAGATTATCCCTTTTCGGATCGTCCGTCTTGAGTCCCTTTACATAAATTGGTGCGTGTTGAAAAGCTGCGATAATCGAGTTTGCGATGGCCTGATTTATCAGAAATCTCTGAGCACTCATGTTTGTTTTGTTTCTGATCATATTCCCTGTCTGCGACACCTATTCGTGGTGTTTTGGATAACTTCAATCTTTGTGAGAAACTTTGTGGTTTCGTCGTAAAACACAACCACAAGCCAATTCCGTATGGGCATTTCAGCCCGGAAAAACAAGTAGAGTGATTTTTTTGTGTTGCGAATATTAGCTACTTCTTGCTTGTCTCCCGATTCGAACGCGATCTTCTCATACTCAGCTAGTTGACTACGCATTTTCGCTGCGGTTACTTCTTCGGTTTTGTCGATTGCTCCGTGCCCTGCGAACGCTTCAAGGAATTTCTGATATTTCCAATTGCCGTTTATGTTACTAGTCAGCTTGCCGGCATACGCAGCGAAGTTTAGCCTACCACCATCAATTAACGAAAAATCTTCTGTCGCGGGTTCCAACCATACACACATTCCCCGCAGCCGCTTTGGATCATTTTCAGAATCGTCAAACGCTAGCCTCAAACCGAGTCGCTCGTAGGCTAGAACAACCCCCGCAGTCCCGTGTGTGCTGTCCACAGGGCGAAAAGATTTGTCCGGCTTTCCCAAAAGATCCGTTACTGAACTCACAGTTAGTGATTCAAATGATTTATCATTTAACAATCCCGTATTGAGATTAATATTTAATGCGCTTGCGTTGACAGTAATCACTGAACACAACACAAACAGCCGGCTAATCAACTGGCCTATACCCATAATCATCTCAGTGATGCAAGGTTCCTTGTATACATAAAAACTTAGCGTGCCTATGTTCCGCTAGGGAAATTCAGTTGCCGGGAAAAGGTTAATTATATTCTTTCGGCTCACGCCTTCTTTCTCTGCGACAACATCGCGTTGTGCTTCCTGTTTGCGCAGATCTTCTTGAAGCGCGTGGAGATGATCCATTGAGACAGTTTCCTGTGGTAGACTTTGTTTGTGTTCAACGCGTATGGTCCTAGTTAATTGACCAGTGCCACCACAGGCATTACAAACCCGCTTAATATTGGTGACGCGAGGGGATCCTGGAAAGCTGGAAAAGGTACTAGTGTAAACTGTGCCATAGCCTTTACATAACGGACACTTTGACGTTACGTTTTCATCAGCATAATAAGTTTCGTACTTCGGTTTCTGAGCAACTTCGATTCGTGTACTCTCTTCGATCATAAGTTGTCGTGTTCTTTCAACTGTTGAGTTTGCCTGGGTGAGTGCGACAGCCTTTTCAATCCAGTCTTTTAGCTCGTTTTCAAACTGTTCTATTTTCGGGAGCGGATATTGAGTACTGTCGAATTTACGTGCATAGTCATAATCACCCCGTGTGATTGCGTCTCTCAACTTTGCCAACAAAGCTTGCTGTGGTGTCATCCATCGGTCTCTGAATTTAACAAGCCCCTTAGCTTTCTGGCCTATTTCAAATGCTTCCTGTTCTTGTTTTGTCTTTAACTCCGTCTCCAAAAGTTTCTTTCTGATTACCTTTTCGTATATTCCGGCATACTCCTTTGCAAGTTGGGACCTTTCAGCGACGGTTTCCTTCGCCAACTCGCCTGAGTAATTTTGGAACAACTCCATCACAGATGATGAATCGGTAATCAAAGAATCCTTTGTAATTTTCTGAATTTGGCGGTCGGCGGAGTGGCGTAACTGGTCAAGCACAGCGATTCGTTTCTTTTGATAATCGGAAAGCGTCAAAAAATTGAAATATGCAGAATTAATTTCAACAGGCTGCCCACAAGCAACAATAACCAATAAAGTCATACTGTCTCTACGCCCAATCACGTCGTAACGGTGTCCGACCTCGATCGGCAGCACCTCAGCAGGTTTAAGGTTAACCGCATCAAGTTCGTCAAGGAACCGATGAAGTAATTGAACCTTATTGCCCTGGCGCTTCCGAATAATAACTTGATAACCCATCGTGTCTTTAAATGGCATTATTGCCAGCGCGTCTTGTCCGTTTGCCAGTGGGCAAATTATCAAAAGCCCGTTTGTAGTCGTTCCTAAAGACTGATATTCCCCACCATTTTTCAGAGGCTTGAACGGACTGGTTAGTTTGTTTTGAGGTATTGATATGTCGATTTTTGCCCAAGCGTAACCAATTATCGAATCATTCGTTTGTCCGGTCCGATTTTCTGCGATTACTTGAGCGTGGGTGGAAAATCCAGCGACCGTCAATTCCAAAACAATGAGAAAGATAAAAATGATTGAGCGTTTGTTATTTCCGCACGCCCTGGATTTGAAAAGAATGTCGGGCATTTTTGCCTCACGAAAATACTATCGGTTTAGTGCTCGAATGGCAATCTGGGAAAATCGTAAAACGTGGAGCGAGTTATAGGCCGACTCTATGAGTCGGCGATTATTCCCAACAAATCCGCCGCTTCGCAGAAGCGGCCTACATGAGGAAAACAGTTCCGTAGACATACGATCAGAGCAAGGAGACCGGGTCAACATCCA
>JBAXAT010000162.1:0-4865 GCA_037142335.1 Verrucomicrobiota bacterium
GGGTGTGGTATCAACTATGGGGGCAGGTCAGCCAGATCTCGCGGAATCGTGGCAATTCGCCGATTGGTATTGCGGCACGTTCCTTTTGGACGGTCGCACTAATTCCTTTGCACTCTATCTTGGTGGCCTAGGTTTACTCTCGCAGCCAGATGGCACAAGAGGGCTGTTTAGATTCAAGCAACCAGAGACACTCAAACCATGCGCTCCAGCGAACGCAGTTTCGCCCCGTCGCTGAGCTTGCCCATCAAAGCATCTACTTGTTGACGGTTCGGAATTTGGTACACTCCCGCCATGCAACCGGTCATTATCCATCATCGGCACCCGCCGGTGAGTCTGGGCGAGGACTAAGGAGATGCATGATGAATGATTCTGATACTCCTCCAGTTGAGATTCAAGAGCCTGCGCTACCTCGCTGGGTTCAAGTTCCCGCCGGTATCTTCTTTGGGCTAGTCATTCTCTTGTGCCTCGGAGGCTCAGCGGCGCTCATTTTTTCGCTCAATGAAAAGCCCCCAGTTGCGGTTCCGGTGCTCGGTATTGTCTTGCTCATTCCCTGTCTCTGGGCGCTTTCGAAGTGCGTCCGCCTCATTACAGGACGGCGTACGCAAGGCGGACTCATCGGACCACGAGCCTTGCGCACAATTGCCTGGTTTTTCTTGTTACTTCCAATAGGGGGACTCTTCACAGGTTACTTTCGCACGGATACGGTTTTTGCCATCATTCAAACGTTTGCATATATCGGAGCTTTTGCTGGATTGCGCAGTCTTGCAACTAGTCGAGAGCGCGCTGCAGGACACAAATCGGTCGAACAATGCCGACCCGGTAACCCAGGGTGACACCTTCTTATTTGTCATCCCGAGCGTGTCGAGGGATCTACTTGTTGACGGTTCGGAATTTGGTACACTCCCGCCATGCACCCGGTCAGTATCCATCATCGGCATCCGCCGCTGAGTTTGGCCGAATACATATGTTGTACCTGATGAAGAAGAAAGCGATAGCGGCAAGCATCTGCGTAGGGATCATGATGACGTTTCTCGGATTCTACACCTTCTACTCTCTGTTTTCAGACGTCGATGTCGAGCCTACAGGACTCCGAACGTTTCTCGGAGTGGTCTCATACATAACAAACCCGGTACTTTCCGTCTTTGCGTGGCTTGATGGGCTAGAGCCGAAACGTGTTCCGATCAGCGATACACTTTACTACGCTTCCCCGTGTCTCTCAGGTTTGCTGTGGGGCGTCGTGACCCTTGCTGTGCTCTGCATTCTGAATCAAAGGAGAGGTACAACCATCCGATGAGCCGAACAGCGGGGAGCGCGTTCGGCTCAGCAGCGAGGGCGAGCGTTATTGCCGCGCTCCCCGCTGTCGGCTATCTTGAGCGTTAAACTAACCAAGTGGGCCGGGCTGCGAAGTTATCCTTCCTGTTTTACCGGGTTTTCCCTATTCTGCGCAGCGAATGAGCGCACCTCAATCAGCCGGTAATCCTTCCGTCGTCCGCTCGGCGCGGACGGTGAGTCTGGCGGTGTTGGGCAGCCGTGTGCTTGGGTTGGTGCGCGAACTGGTGCTGGCGTCATTGTTCGGCGCGAGCCGGGAGTTCGACGCGTTTGTGACGGCATTCCGGATTCCAAATCTGCTGCGGGATTTGTTCGCGGAAGGCGCGTTGTCGGCGGCGTTTGTGACGACGTTTTCGCAGAAGCTGGAGAAGGAAGGCGACAAGGCGGCGTTCCGGCTGGCGAACTTGGTGTTGAATGGGCTGTTTGTGGTGCTGAGCATCATCACGCTCGTCGGCATCCTCGCGGCGCCGTGGCTGGTGCGGTTCATCGCGCCTGGGTTTGCCGCCATTCCCGGTAAGCTGGAATTGACGACGCGGCTGACGCAAATCATGTTCCCATTTTTGCTGATGGTAGCGATGGCGGCGTTGGCGATGGGGATGCTGAATGCGAAACACCGGTTCGGCGTGCCGGCAAGCGCATCCATGATGTTTAACATCGGCTCACTGCTCGGCAGCGTCGGGTTGGCGTACTGGTTCGACCCAAAGTTCGGCGCGGCGGCTATGACGGGCGTGGCGCTCGGCACGTTGATCGGTGGCGCGGCGCAATGGCTCGTGCAGGTGCCGACGTTGCGCGCGGTGGGTTACCGGTACGAACCGATTCTGGATTGGCACGACGAAGGGTTCCGGCGCGTGGTCCGGTTGCTCGGCCCCAGCATCCTCGGCGCGGCAGCGGTGCAGATCAATGTGTTTGTGGATAACTGGTTCGCCTCTTTTTTCGGCAACGGTGCGGTGACGTGGCTGAACTGTTCATTCAGGCTGATGCAATTTCCCATTGGCATCTTCGGTGTGGCAATTGGCGTGGCGACATTGCCGACTGCGAGCGCGCACATCGCACGCGGCGAGGTGGATCAATTCCGGAAAGTATTAGGCCGGTCGATTCGGCTGGCATTCTTCCTCTGCATCCCGGCGGCCTGCGGACTAGCGTTACTAGCCGGGCCGATTATCGCGGTGGTTTATCAGCACGGCAAGTTCGACGCCGCAGCCACGGCGCAAACGGCCTTTTGCTTGCAGGCTTTTGCAATCGGGTTGGCCGGCTACGCGGCGATTAAAGTCATCGCGCCGACGTTTTACGCCTTCGGTGATTCGCGAACACCGATGTACGTGGCGATCTTTTCGATTGTCGTCAATGCCGGGCTGGACTATGTGTTCGCCGTCGTCCTAAAAATGCAGACTGCCGGGTTGGCGCTCTCAACCTCGTGCGTGGCATTGGTAAATTTCTTCCTGTTGCTGGTGTTGATGCGCCGGCGGATTGGCCGCATTGAAGGACGCCAGCTATTGATCTCCAGTCTGCGTATCACTGTCGCAGCATTGGCTATGAGCGCCGCGGCCTACGGCGCACATTCATTGCTTGCCTCCAACCGATATCTCGACGTGGCCGGCTCGGTGGTGGTGGCGTTAATCGTCTTTGGCGCAGCGTGCAAGCTGCTACGCGTGGAAGAATTTGGCGAACTGCTCGGTGTGTTGCGTTTTAATTCAACCCCGGACGTTGTCGAGTCGTAACCCGGCTAAGCTGCCACAATCTCGGCGCCAAGCTTCTGCATGCAATCGGTAAACGTCGGGAATGTGATTGTCGCCGATTCGGCAGTGGCGACGGTAGTGGTGCCCGGCAATGCGCAACCGGCCACGGCCAGTGCCATCGCAATGCGATGGTCATGATGGCCATCTACATCGGCAGCGGTCAATTGGGAGCCTTCGATCTCCAACCCATCCGGTAACTCCGTCACTTTTGCGCCGAGTTTGGTCAACTCCGCGCGCATCGTCGCGATCCGGTCAGTCTCTTTAATCCGCGCATGGGCGACGTTGGCGAGCGTAGTCTTGCCAGTCGCAAAGCACGCAATCACCGCCATCATCGGTAATGCATCGGGCGTGGCATTCAGGTCGAGCCGGCAACCGCGCAGGTTGCCGGGGCGTACACGAATGCCGCCGTCCGGTAAGATTTCAAGGCGTGCGCCAAGTTGCCGCAAATAATCAATCACGGCCTTGTCGCCTTGCGAATCAGTGAGGTCGAGACCGCGCACAGTCACATCGTTGTCGCCGAGCGCGCCGGCGCAAAGGAAAAATGTCGCGGACGAAAAATCCGCCGGGATGCGGCGTGTGAATGGCTGGTAGTTCTGTTTGCCGGGAATGCGGAATTCATTGAGGCCGGTATGCTCCAGTTTGATGCCTTGCCGGGTGAGCCAGTCGATGGTCATTTCGACATACGGCTTCTCCTCTAGCACTGGCACCTTGATGACGGTATCGCCATCGGCGAGTGGACAGTTGATGAGTAAACTCGTGAGATACTGACTTGATTTACATTCGATAGTGGTCGTGCCGCCGCGGAGCCGGCCGCGAATGATGAGCGGTGGGCAGCCGTTGCCGCGCGTGGACTCGGCGCGCGCGCCGAGGTCGTTGAGTGACGCGAGTAACGGACCAGATGGACGGCGCTGGATTTGGTGGTCGCCGGTAAAGGTGACTTGACCTTGGCGTAGTAACGCAGCGGAACCCATTGCGATGTTGACGGTGGTGCCGGAATTGCCGACATCAATCACGTCGGACGGGGCTTGAAGTTCGCCGCCGGTGCCTTTGACAGTCCAGACGTCTGGATGGCAATCAATCTTCGCGCCGAGCGCGGTGAACGCACGGACGGCAGAGCGGGCGTCGCCGGAATCAAGCGGCGCTTCAATGCGACTTTCGCCGGACGCGAGCGCGGCAATGGCCACCGCCCGGATCGTGTGCGACTTTGAGCCTGGAATTGTGACGGCACCGTTCAGCTGGGATTTGTGACAGACGAATTTCACGGGCGGAGAGTAGCGCACAGCTAACACCCGGTCAAGTTACCGCGCGAAATTACGGGATGGTTTCGCGGGTGAGTTTAATCAGCGTCTTCCACATTTGTTCCGGCTTCTCGCACTCAAGTAGCGCATTGCGTGCTTCAGCGGAGTCAAACGTATGGACCAATCCAGCGAGCAATCTCAAATAGAATGCCGTGGCCGGTGTGGGAATGACGATGAAAAAGAAAATCTTACTGAGATGATTACCAGGTGCGCCAAAATTAAGACCCTTTGGTTTCAGACCGAGCGCAAACGTCAAGCCGCCGCCCTCCACATCGCGCACGTGTGGAAATGCCAAGCCGTGTTCGACCGCTGTGCTGACAATGACTTCCCGGCGCAGCGCGTGATCACTCATGGTGCTTGGTTCTTCAATAAAACCACCATCGCCGAGCAGTTTAGTCAATTCGCCAATCACTTCCACCGGTGTCGTCGCAGCTAATCTTGGCAACATCAGACTCGGCGCAGAGAAACGGGCAATGCCGGCTGGTAATGGTTTGTCGTGGTC
>JBAXAT010000163.1:0-4846 GCA_037142335.1 Verrucomicrobiota bacterium
GGATGTGGCGTTCGATTACCTCGATGCGCCGGTCAAGCGCGTCGGTGCCAAGAACGGCATCGCACCGCAGAGCCACATCCTTGAAGCGGCGTTCCTGCCGAACATCAACGACATCATCAACGCTGCCAACTCGATTCTTTGAGGCCGATATGGCTAATCCAATCATCATGCCGAAGTTCGGTCAGATGACCGAAGAGAGCTCCATCGTCGAGTGGCGCAAGAAAGAAGGCGACAAAATCGCCAAGGGCGACATCCTGTTCACCGTCGAAACCGACAAGTCGGTGATGGAGTGCGAGAGCTTCAGTGACGGAACGTTGCTGAAGATTCTTGTCCAGCCCGGCGTCAACGTGCCGGTCTCGAGCACTGTTGGTTTCCTCGGCCAGCCCGGGGAAGCGTTACCGGTGGTGGAAAATCCGAAACCAGCCGAACCAAAACCGTCGTCAACTGCTCCGGCTACGCCGAAACCGGTAATGGCCGCACCAAACTCTACGGTCAATCTGCCGTCAGTAATGCCAGTAGCGCAACCAGCGGCGACTGCCGCGCCGGCATTATTTCGCATTTCACCCCGCGCTGCCGCGCTCGCGAAAAATACTGTAATTGATCCGGCACCGATTCGCGGTACCGGCCCCAATGGCCGCATCGTTGAAAAGGATGTCCGCGCTTATCTCGCGGCAAAAGGCTTTGATAAATTGCGCATTGCGCCGGCAGCAAAAAATCTCGCGGCGAAAGAGCAGATTGATTTGCTGGCAGTCACGCCTAGTGAAGGCGGCCGGATTAGCGTCGCTGATGTTGAGCGCGCTATTGCTGAGAAACCAAAGGCGATGTCGAAGATGCGGCAGGTTATCGGACAACGACTCACGCAGAGCGTCGTCACGCAGCCACACTTCTTCGTGACGGTATCGGTCGACATGACCGACCTGATTGCCTACCGGACCCAGCTCAAAGCGGCCGGTGCGCCGTTCACAGTGACGGATTTCATTTCGCAGGCGGTGGTGCTGACGTTGAAGGAATTCCCGGACGTCAACAGTTCCACCGACGGCAAGAGCGTGCGCTGGAACAGCCGGGTGAATCTCGGAGTAGCAGTGTCGCTGGAACAAGGATTGGTCGTGCCGGTGATTCGCCATGCCGATGCCCTAACGCTTGCGGAAATCAACGCAGCGTCCAAGGTGCTTGCCGAGAAAGCGCGTGCCGGCAAGCTGGCGCCCGACGAGATGACCGGCAGCACGTTCACGATTTCGAATATGGGAATGTTGAACGTCGAAAACTTTACCGCCATCATCAATACCGGCGAGGCCGCGATTCTGGCGGTGGCGAGCACCTTGCCGCAGCCGGCAGTCCGCGCCGGCAAGGTAGTCGTGCGGCAGTTGATGAAGATCACATTGTCGAGCGATCACCGAATCGTCGACGGCGCGTTGGCGGCACGGTTCATTAATGCCATCAAAGCCAAACTGGAGGATCTCGAACTTTGGAAACGACTGACCGCTTAATCAAATCAGCGCGCCGGCTCGAAATGGTGGTGCCGGCGTTCAACATTCCGTACCTGCCTATGATGGCGCCGACGGTGCAGGCGCTGCGCGATACCGGCTGCTTCGGATTGATCATGGTGGCGCGGTTGGAGTGGGTGAAGTTTGGCGCGCAAAGTTTGGAAGCGGTTGCGGAGGAGTACCGGCGCGTTGGCGACCGGCAATTTACGCGATTGCACCTCGATCATGTGCCGGTGATTGATGAAGATCAATTGCGAGTGGATTTCGTCGGCGACATCACACGCGCGCTGTCAGCTGGATACGAGTCAGTGATGGTGGATGGCTCGCGGTTGTCGATGGCTGAGAATATCGCCGCGACCCGGCAAGTCGTTAAGTTGGCGCACGCGCGTGGCGTGGTTGTCGAGGGCGAACTTGGTGCGGTGATGGGGCACGAAGCCGGGCCATTACCGCCTTACGAAGAGTTATTTGCTTCTGGCAAAGGCTTCACCGACCCGCAGGAAGCAGCGCGGTTTGTCCGTGAGACCGGCGTGGATTGGTTGTCGGTAGCAGTAGGTAGTGTGCATGGCGCGATTTCAGCAGCGGCACGAACTGAGAAAAAAGTTGCGGCGCGGTTAAACATCGAGCATCTGGAAAAAATTCGTGTGGCGACCGGCATTCCGCTGGTGCTGCATGGCGGAACCGGTATCCGCAAGGAATGTGTGTTGGATGCGGTGCGTCACGGCATCGCGAAAATTAACATCGCCACGGCGACGCGGCAACCGTACGAACGCCTGATGGCGGAGTCGGTTGTCAAAGCACAGCAAGCAGCGTACGATGCAGCGGTCAAGGCAATCCGTGAGGATTTAGAACTAGCAGGCAGCGCTGCCAAACTTGGAGAACAAATATGAAACCAGTAACGTTCGCTTTGTTTTTTGGAAATCGCGGGTTCTTCCCGGAAACGCTAATCGCCGGCGCGCGCCAGCAAATGCAAGCCCGCTTGGAGCAACTCGGCTACCGGACATTAACGATGCCGGTCAGCGCCACAGCATTTGGCGCGGTGGAATCGGTTGCAGATGGCATGAAGTACGCCGCGTGGCTGGCGGAAAAACGCGGCAAGTTTGACGGCGTGATTTTGTGTCTGCCGAATTTCGGCGACGAGACCGGCGCGGTGGCGGCATTACAGGATGCCGGCGTGCCGATTCTTGTCCACGCCTATCCGGACGAGCTAGATAAGATGGGTTTCAAGCACCGGCGCGATGCGTTCTGCGGCAAATTTTCAATTATGGATGTGTTCTGCCAGTACGGCGTGCCGTTCACGGCATTCCAGCCGCACACGGTGCATCCTGACGCCGCCGCGTTTGCGCAGAACGTCCACGATTTTGCTAAAACGTGCCGGGTGGTTAATGGCATGAAACGGTTCACAGTCGGCGCAATCGGCGCACGCACGACGGCGTTCAAGACGGTGCGCTTCGATGAGCTGACATTGCAACGCAACGGCATCACTTGCGAGACGCTCGATTTATCCACGGTCATCAGCGCCGTCAATAAACTCAAGGATAATGACCGGCGCGTGAAGAAAAAAGGTGACCACCTGCGTGGCTACACCAATTGCTGTTCGGCGCCGGCGGGTTCAATGCTCACACTTGCAAAACTCGGCGTGGTCTTCGACGACCTGATTGAGAATTTGCAACTCGACGCGCTCGCGATTCGCTGCTGGCTGGAGTTGGAGATGGAACTCAAAGTCGCGCCGTGCGTTCTGCTCAGCGAAATCAATGATCGCCTCATTCCAGCTGCCTGCGAGGTGGATGTGTGCAATGCCGTCGCGATGTTCGCCCTGCGGCTCGCGTCCGAACGGCCAGCCACCTGCCTCGATTGGAACAACAACTACGGCGAAGATCCCGACAAGTGCATCTTGTTCCATTGCGGTCCGGTGCCGCAATCGTTGATGACCGGCAAAGGCGAAATTGTTGATCATCCGATGTTTGCCAAGGCGCTCGGAGCCGGTTGCGGTTGGGGGCCGAACGTCGGTCGGATTGCGGCGACGCCGATGACGTTTGCCAGCGCCAAGACCGAGAACGGCAAACTCACATTCTACCTCGGCGAAGGTGCAATCACGGCGGACAAAATCGCTCCGGACTTTTTTGGGTGTGCCGGTGTCGCGCAGATTCCGGACTTGCAGGCCAAACTCCAGAAGATCGGTTACGAAGGTTACCGTCACCACGTCAGTTTGACACCAGGTCACGTGGCCCGCGCCGTGCGCGAAGCGTTCACCCGGTATCTCAAGTACGACATGCTGGCGTGGTAAAATTGGGATGAATTTCCTCGGCATTGATATCGGTACCAGCGGCTGCAAGGCAGTCGTGTTCGATGCCACCGGCCGGCAACTCGCCAACGCCCAGCGCGAGTACGCGCTCCACTTTACCGGCAACGGGGGTGCGGAACTAGATTCGACTGAGGTGCTGGACAAATGCTTGGCGGTGATTGCCGAAGCCGCACAGCAAGCCGGTCGCGGTACGGTCAAGGCCATCGGAATTTCCAGTCAAGGCGAAGCGTTCACCGCCATTGACGCCGCCGGCAAGCCGCTGTGCCGTGCGATGGTCTCCTCGGACGTGCGGGCGGAGGCTTACGCGAAAAACTGGCCGGTGGAGTTTGGCGAAGAGCGGCTCTATCAGATTACCGGCCACACTGCGTCTCCGATGTTCACATTGTTCAAGCTCCTCTGGTTGAAAGAACAGCGGCCCGATGTGTGGCGCAACGCCGCAAAGTTTTTGTGTTTTGAAGATTTATTGCAACACCGCTTGGGTGTCGCGCCGTCTATGGGTTGGCCGCTGGCCGGTCGGACGATGCTGTTCGATGTGCGCCAGCACGAATGGAGTGGCGAGATTCTCAACCGGCTTGGATTGGTACCAGGGAAATTGGCGCGGCCATTGCCGGCCGGAACGATTGCCGGCACCATCATGACCGAACTCGGCTTGGCCAAAGACGCTGTGGTCGTGACCGGTGGCCACGATCAACCGTGCGGCGCATTGGGCGCCGGCGCGACCGAGCCGGGTACGTCTATGTACGCGACCGGATCAGTTGAGTGCATCACGCCGGCCTTTGACCGACCGGTATTAACGCCGGCCTTGCGGCGCTACAACCTTTGTACCTATGACCATGCTGCGCCCGGCTTGTACACCACTGTTGCGTACAGCCTGACCGGCGGCAACATCTTGAAATGGTACCGGGACCAATTTGCGCCGGGCCATGACTACGGTGAAATCCTGAAGAGTGCCGCGCCGGAACCAACCCGGCTGTTGGTGTTGCCATACTGGACGCCGTCGGGCACACCCTATTTTGATTTGCACACGCCGGGCGCGATTCTTGGGTTGCGGCTCAACACG
>JBAXAT010000164.1:0-4809 GCA_037142335.1 Verrucomicrobiota bacterium
GACAACGCTTCGGCTTGGTCGTGCGTCACGTAAATCGTGGTCAACCCGGTCTCCTTGTGCAACCGCCGGATTTCCTCGCGCATCTCCAACCGGAGCTTGGCGTCGAGGTTCGACAACGGTTCGTCCAGCAGCAGCACATCCGGGTTCACCACCAGCGCCCGCGCCAACGCCACGCGTTGTTGCTGGCCACCGGACAAGAGCGTGGCGGGTCGCTCGGCAAATTCCCCCATCCGCACCGCGGCTAGCGCTGCCTTAACGCGTTTGGCTTTCTCGTCGGACGGAACTTTTCGCACGTCCAAACCGTACGCCACGTTGCCGGCCACGGTCATGTGCGGCCAGAGCGCGTAATTCTGAAAGACCATGCCGGTGTTGCGCTGGTTCGGCGGTAAGGTCGTGACATCCCGGTCGCCAAATTTCAGGGTGCCGGTATCTGGTAGATAAAACCCGGCAATCGTGCGGAGCAAGGTGGTCTTGCCGCAGCCGCTCGGGCCGAGCAGGAAAAATAGTTCGCCGTCCGCGATGTCGAGCGTGACGCCGTTGACCACCGGCGTGGGGCCGAAGCGTTTGGTTATGTTATGGAGTGAGACTTTCATATTGCTGCTGCGCCCAACGTTGCCATTCGATCAATTTCCGTTGCCGGTAATGCGGGTCTTTCCACTCGCCGCCGGCCAATTTCATTGCTTCCGCTTCCGTGACCGGCGGTTTGCCGGGCACGCGCCTTGTCCGCTGGAATACTGCAGCCAGTTCGGCGTGCAGGTCAATCAACGTCGCCCCAATCAGCCCATTAACCAGATCCCAACGCGCCCCGGCTTTGCGGGCATCGTATTGAAAAGTGACCGGCTGCGCAAATGGATTGATGGGCACCAGCGTCACGTCCCGGAGCTGGTCGTAAAGCTTGGGACGGACGCTCATCCGCTCGATGGAAAACCGTTGCGCGCCGCCGGGCTGACCGCGCGGCACCATCAGCAATCGCTGACCGGGTTCACCGAGCGCGAATTCAATGAATCGTTCCGCGAGTTGCCGGTGCGGCGCACCGCGCAGAATCGCCACCCCGTCCGGGCTGAGCGTCACACAATCCGCCGGCAGGATGAAACCCAGGTTCTCCTTGCCGGCGTAAGCAATCTGGGTGAGCGCATAGAAATCAATCGCAAGCGTGTAGGCGGTGTTGCCGGTCGTGCAATCTTTCGCACTGGTGGAGGCGCCTCTGTCAAATTCGCGCGTCTTGGCGGAGAGCAGCGTCAACAGCCGCCAGCCATCATCCCAGCCGTAGCGCTGTAGGATCATCTCAAACATCATGTGCATCGTCCCCGAGTTGCGCGGGTCGCCACAGCCGATGCGCCCTGCCGGTGCTTGCTCGGCCAATTCACGCCACGTGCGCAAGACCGGCAAGTGTTCCGCATTGAGCACGCGCTGATTGTAAAGAATTCCAAAGCTGGATAACGATGTGCCAAACCACCGGTAATCGGGATCGTACACTGGTACACCACCAACCTGCGCCGGGATCCCCGCAAGTGCCGCCGGCTTGTACACCTGCAACAAGTCGCGCCGGGCAAACTCAAAAAACGGGTCGGTGCCGCCGCCAAAGAACAGATCGGCGCCAATCCCGGTCGGTGATTGTTTGAATTCGCTGATGACGAAGCGGACGTTTTCAGAGGAACCGCCAAGATCGCGCCAGTCCACTTCCACCGGTGTGTCGTAGTTTTCCTGATGCCACGCCGAGAATGCCCGGGCAAATTCATACCGGATTCCCTCCCAATTCGGCGAGACAATCACCAGCTTGTCAGCCGCTTGTAAGGTTCCCGCCATGAACAACGCGGCAACCAGACCCACGCGGAAAACATTCGGATGCGACGACATGCCACCTATCCTAGCCGTGCGCCACCGCCCCGTCAATCCGCCGACTGTTGGGTCAGCCGTTTTTCTGAAACCATTCGGCGACGGCCTGAAACCGGGCCGGGGGAATCGCCAGGCCATCCGCGCCGGCGCACAGGACAAAGTTGGCTTCGCGAAGACGGGGAGTCATCAGTGCATCGAGAGCTGCAGGAATCCGACTAATCTCACCGGCGGCAAAGATGGTCGGCTCCAGACAGCCGATGATAATCAAGTCTTTTCCCAAGACATCAAGTGCGTCTTCCCATGGCGTATTGCCGGTTGGCGGCGGCGTCAGGGCATGGATGCCATCGCAATTGGTTTCCTTGATCAGGTCGAGAATCCCGTGCACGTGCCCGCACATGTGGAGGATCGCCGTCTTGCCTTTGGACTTGACCATATCCACAAACTCGCGCTGGTGCGGCATGTTGTACTTCCGATAAATCTCCGGACTAATGTAATAGGTGCTGGTGTTCTCTACGAGCGTGACGGAATCACACGGGCCGTCGGCAAGGATTTTAAAGGCTTCGACTTCACGCTGATGGATGGTTTCAATCAATCCATGGACTTCTGCTGGATGGTCCGCCAATAGGTAATAGAAATTCTCAACTCCCATGTTCTCCTCCAGCAGCCGCGGGATGGTTGACGGCCCCCAAAAACGCGTGACCACCCCATGGTCACCAATCAAGCTGTCCACACTCGCCAGAACAGCGGAGTCATCGTGCGCCACAAATGACGAACCTTCCCACATCTCACGGTAAATCTGCACTGCTTCGAGAGAATCGACCGGGTACTTGACCGGATGCAATTTTTCTAAAATCGCAGTCAGAACACCTTTGGGTGTTTTATACAAGATGGTTGTCCTGTCGCCGTCGCGTTGCTCGACGACTTCCACGGTTGCCGGCCAGCGGTGTTCCGGTGACTGGAAGTTATGGGGTGTGTTCCAGCCGTTGAGCAGGAAGATGTCACAGCCGAGATGTTTATAAAAATCAATCCCGCCACGGCTGCGCTGTTCTGCAGGTAGCAATGCGAGTGACGCATCGTCAACTATGGTCGTCCACGGCAGGCGATCTTTCGGCTGCTTCCGTAACACCGCGTTAAGTCGTTCGCGTCCCGTCATGGAAAATCTCCATTGTTCCGGTAAACCGCGAAGCCGGTCACCGGCGATCGCGAAGCGAGACTAGATAGAGCAGATGGAAGAACGCTGACAAAAAGGCCGCCACGTACGTCATGGCCGCCGCATTCAAGACTGCCGACGCGCCGTGCGATTCTTCCAGCGTGACGATACCGCGGTTGGTCATAATCAACTTCGCGCGCCGGCTAGCATCGAATTCCACCGGCAGGGTGATTAACTGGAACACCGTCAGCACCGCGTACACCGCAATACCAAGATCGAGTAACCCCGGAATGGCGCGGAACAAGCCGAACATAAATCCGCCAATCATGATGAACGGCAGCATCTTCGATGCAATCTGTGTGACCGGTACCACCGCCATGCGCGCCTTTAATGGCAGATATGCCTGTTGGTGCTGGATGGCGTGACCACATTCGTGAGCTGCGATGCCGGTGGCAGAAATCGAATTACCGTCGTAAACGCCCGGCGACAGGCAAAGCACTTTCTTCGTTGGGTCGTAGTGGTCACCGAGAAACCCATCCACCCGGTCAATGCTTACATCGTCAATACCAGCACTCCGCAAAATCTCGTCGGCCACTTCCGCGCCGGTGCGCCCGCGCCGCGTCGGCACTTGCGAATACCGCTTGAAGGCGGAGGTCACGCGCCATTGCGCAATCAACCCAACCACCATCGCGAACATAATTAACAACCACATTAAATTAGGATGTAACATCATATATATTTCTCTTTCGAATTAGACACTGCATGTTGCCATATCGTTCAAGCGCCGTCACAACTCCAAAAACTTAGGAAACCGGGTTAGGTTCCGGCAACCGCGGGCGGTGATCACGACCACGTCTTCCAAGCGCACACCACCTGTACTGGTATAATACAAACCCGGCTCGACTGTCACGACGTTACCGGTCTGCAATATCGCCGGCACCGCCGCGACACGCGGCGCTTCATGAATTTCCAAGCCAACGCCGTGACCGGTCCCGTGAAAGAACCCTTGCATCCGGCCGTTCCGCCGGCCGGTCTTGAATCCATGACTGTCAAATAGGTTCTGAACGGAGTGATGCACTGTTTGTCCGTCCACACCGGCGCGGAGTTGGTCGCAGGCCGCCGCTTGCGCTTTCGCCACCAGCGCAAACATCGTCCGCACGCGCTCGCTGGCGTGGCCGCGCACGACTGTCCGCGTGATGTCGCCCCAGTAACCGGTTTTCAAGTCGCGCGGGAAAATATCGAGAATGATTGGCTGATGCGCTCGCAACGGACCATGACCGGTCTCGTGCGGGTCGCAACCTTGGTTGCCACCGGCAACAATCGTATGCGCCGCGTTGCCCCCGAGGCCGGCAATCGTGGCATTGATAACGCCTTGCACGTGTTCAGAGGTCAACCGTTGCCGTCGCCAGTAGAGATAGCCGCCACGGCCAATCCGACTGCGACGAATCACATTAAGACCGGCGCGCAAACCTTCTTCCGCCAAGCGCAACGCTGCGGTCAGGTGCCGCTGTTCAACCGGGGTCTTAATCTCGCGTGACGGAAAGAACGAGTCCGGCTTGACGGCAATCCGCAACCCACGCAACTGTTTTGCCAAGCCGAGCGGGAAGCTTGCCGGCACCTCAACAGCGCGCACACCAAATTCGTGCAGCAGTTTTGGCAGGAGTTCACTCAACTTTCGTACACCGAATTTCTTTTGGTACCAGCTCAACGACAGGACCCGGTCCACGGTCGCCTGCCGGCGCGCGCGATCAATTTCCAAATCGCTCATCACCACGTAACTCTTGCCGTCGACCTCAAACCAAATAAACAAATCCGGCACAAAC
>JBAXAT010000165.1:0-4796 GCA_037142335.1 Verrucomicrobiota bacterium
CAGATGTTCCTGCCAAAGCCGGTCGAGCGCGTTGAGCACAATGAGACGCTCAATAGCTTTGAGTGCGTGCGGGTCTTCGTTGGCGGCCTTGGCGGCGTAGGCTTTCTGTACTTTGTCGATGATGACTTGCCGAATTTCGTCGGTCGACTTCGTTGCAAGCTGGTCTTGCCGGAGACCGATCGGAAACGCGACGTTCGCCCAGCGGAGCAAACCTTTGTAATCCCACTCGTCAGGTAGCTTGTCTTCCAGGCAAAATGCATCAACTTGTAATCCGACCACTTCTTCGATGATTTCGAAGATGACAGACCGGGGTTCGTCGCCGTTGATAACTTCGTTGCGGAAGCCATAGAGGACTTCGCGCTGCTTATTCATCACGTCATCAAATTCGAGTGTGCGTTTGCGGATACTGAAGTTGTGTTCCTCGACACGGCGCTGAGCTCTTTCAAGTGAGTTATTTAACAGCGGATGTTCCAACTGCTCGCCTTCCTTCATCCCAAGCTTTTCCATGATGGTAGCGATTCGACCACTGCCGAACAACCGCATCAAATCATCTTCAAGCGAGACAAAAAATCGCGTACTACCGGGATCACCTTGACGGGCGCAACGACCGCGTAATTGCCGGTCAATCCGGCGCGCCTCATGGCGCTCGCTGCCAATGACGTGCAGACCACCGACGGCGGAGACGCCGGGGCCAAGTTTAATGTCGGTGCCGCGACCGGCCATGTTGGTGGCAATCGTTACCGAACCGGACTGACCGGCGCGGGCAATAATTTCGGCTTCGGATTGGTGATATTTTGCATTGAGAACAGTGTGTGGAATCGCTTTGCGCTTGAGCATCCGCGCCAGCACTTCGCTAGCTTCGACACTAACCGTGCCAACCAATGACGGCTGCCCTTTCCGGTGGCGCTGTTCGATTTCTTCAATGATGGCGTTGTATTTTTCCCGGCGAGTTTTGTAGACGACATCATTTTCGTCGTCGCGCACACACGGCTGATTTGTTGGGATGACGATGACGCCAAGTTTATAAATATTCTCAAACTCCGTCGCCTCGGTTTCGGCGGTACCGGTCATACCGGCAAGCTTGGCGTAGAGGCGAAAATAGTTTTGAATTGTAATCGTAGCGAGCGTCTGCGTCTCACGCTCAATAGTGACGCCTTCCTTGGCTTCGACGGCACCGTGTAATCCATCGCTCCAGCGCCGGCCCGGCATAAGCCGACCGGTAAACTCATCCACAATCATCACCTTGCCATCCTGCACGACGTACTCGACATCTTTTTCGAACAGGCAGTAGGCGCGGAGCAATTGCGCGATGTTGTGAATTTTCTCGCTGCGCTCCTCATATTGCTGCTGGACACGTTGCCGGCGCTTTTCCTTTTCCGTGTCTGGCAACACCAAAGCATCAACTTCCTGTAATGCCAATACCAAATCCGGGATGACGAACGCCTCCGGATCGGTCGGGTTCAGATATTTACGACCTTTCTCAGTCAAATCGGTTTCGTGTTGCCGTTCATCAATCGTGAAGAACAATTCCTCTTTGCGTTCCAGCAGTTCTTTCTTGGTCGAATCTGCCAGCGACGACAACTCGGCGGCATCGAGAATTCTACGCACTTCCGGGTCTTCCATAAGCTTGAGCAACTGCTTGTTCTTCGGCATCCCCAGCTTGCACAGGTGCAACAGGCGGCCCGCTTGTGTCGCCGCTTCGTCGCGTTTTTTCGAGTCGGTGCAGGTGGCGCGACCATCGAGCAACTGCTTGGCGTCGTTGGCATACCGGTTGCACAGCATCGTCTGCGACCGGAACAACTCAGCCACTTGCGGTTTATATTTATCGAATTGGTGCGTTGAGATTGTCGATGGGCCGCTGATGATAAGCGGCGTGCGCGCTTCATCAATCAAGATTGAGTCGACTTCGTCCACGATCGCGAAGAAATGGCCGCGCTTGACCTGTGTTTCCGGACTGGTCGCCATGCCGTTGTCACGAAGGTAATCGAAACCGAATTCGGCGTTCGTGCCGTAGGTGATGTCGCACCGATATTGCTCCCGGCGGAGCGCTGGCGATTGATCATGTTGAATAATGCCAACTGTCAAACCGAGAAACTTATAGATTTCGCCCATCCACTCGGCATCGCGCGCAGCGAGGTAATCGTTGACGGTGACGAGGTGGACGTTATTGCCGGTCAGCGCGTTCAGGTAGAGCGGCATAGTCGCGACGAGCGTCTTACCTTCGCCGGTAGCCATTTCTGCGATATTGCCGCGATGCAGCACAATGCCACCGAGAATCTGCACGTCAAACGGTACCATCTCCCACCGGTACGGCCGTTCGCGCACCTGCCACTCGCGACCGCACATGCGCCGGCAAGTGTTCTTCACTGCCGCAAATGCTTCCGGCAAGAGTTCATCGAGAATTTCCTGCTCCAACGCCTGCGCTTTACGCTTAATCGGTTTCGCGTCTTCGGCGCGGAGTTCGCCTTCGAGTTTCCGAGCTTCGGCGTAAAATTGCGACACACCGCGCGCTTGCCGGGCCGCCTCAATGCGCTGCTTGAACTCGGCGGTCTTTGCACGCAATTCGTCATCGCTCAGCTTTTGGTATTCGACTTCAATCGCCTTGACCTGTTCCACTACCGGCCAAAGTTTTTTTACTTCGCGTTGATTTTTAGAACCGACAATCTTTTTAAGAATCCAACTAATCATTTTAACTTCCCGGTTTCACTACTGGCTGGCCGGCCTTGCACAAGGGACAACTTGCCGAGGCAAAAGTCTCGATCTGTAATTTAAGCAAACTCACTACCGGTGCACCAAAGTTCACATTGCCTTCCGACCGGTCCACTAACACGCCAACGGAAACCACATTGCCTCCGTTTTTACGAACAATATCAATGGTCTCCTGTACCCGGCCACCCTTGGTAATGACATCCTCGACGACGAGCAACTTCTCGCCCGGCGCGATTTTGAAATTTCGCCGCAGTTCTAGCTTACCTGCGGCATTTTTCTCTGCAAAGATGTGCCGCAGACCAAGCACGCGACCGACTTCGTGCCCGATGAACAACCCGCCCATTGCCGGTGAGATAACCGTTGTCGCACCGGTTGCCTTGAGCTTCTCGGCTAACGCCCGGCAGAGCGTTTCGGCGTGCCGGGGATATTGCAGCACCAACGCGCATTGAAAGTATTGCTGGCTGTGCAGCCCGGAACGGAGCAAAAAATGCCCTTCCAACAAGGCGCTGGTTTCACGGAAAATTTGCAAAACAGTTTGATCGGTCATAGTGCGAAAGTGCGTGGGTTATCGCACGTTTTACAGCTGTCGACAACTATCAATTTGGTCAAGCCAGCATCACAAGCTGCAGTTAGACAAACAGGTAAACGTAAACTGCAAATGAAATCGCTGCCGCACCGGCAGCAGCCGCCAACGACCAAAGCAGGCTCCGTTTCTGGGCAGCGAGCGAGAACGTTGAAATGATTACAGCAGCCTGTGCGGCTAGCATACCGAAGAAAAATTTCTGACTGCGCTTGTGATGCCGCTCCGCATCAATGTTGCTCCGGCGAACCTGAACTTCATAGAGATTAGCAATGTCTTGATTCAAGCGCGCTTCAGCGTCATACCGTGCGGCTGCATATCGCAGACGAGCCGCGATGAAGTCCCGCCGGTCACTATTGCTGACATGACTTTCCATCTGCTCAATCACCTGATTGACCGGCTTCGTCGCAATGTCAAATGCATCCGCGCGGTCTTTTGCTGCACGCAATGCGTTATCAAAAACCTGTTCCTTTATCTGAGCAAGCAACGGCACAATCAGTTCGGCTGACTTAGAATTTTCAATCGCCTCAAGTGCTGCTTTCAGCTTCGGTTCCATCACCGGTGCGGGTCCAATCTCCGGTACCTGTCCCCACCTCAAGGCCGGAAGCACATTCGTATTCGCAATAGTTTCTATACCGAGAAGGAGTGGATGCACTTCGGTCGTGCTCTGCAAAATATCGAGCGTATTGCGTTGTAGCGCGCTGCGCAAACGCTTTGCCTGGAAGAATCCCCACTGGTCGCCGGCTTTGGATTGTTGCTGGGCAGCTAGCGATCGACTGTACTGTGCGCGAGTCATCTCACTCGACGCCAAGCCCGCTAATGCTGTTGCAACTACAGTCATGATGACCGGTGTTGCCATAAGAATCTTGCCCCACTTGGTTGCCGGCACGTCAGCTTTCAATGCATCTGGTATTGTGAGCTTTGCCATAAGTGTGTTCCTCTATTGCGGTAAAATACATCAACAACCCGCCGGTTGCACTTCCGAAATACTTCTGCGAAATATCCTTTGCCGGTAGCCGGCATTGCATTATTATTGTTGAAGCAAAGCGATTGCGGCTCTCAGCATGAGGAAATACTTATGACCACGAATTCAAACCATTTATGGAGTTTCTTTCGTGCCGGCGGATTTGACCAAGTGCGACTCGACCACGGTGCGGATATTGCCAACCTTGACAACCTCGACCAAAAACTCTGGGTCGCACTTGCTTGTCCAACTCGCGGATTGGAGTTTGACGCCAAGACTCTCGACCTGATTGACACTGACAAAGATGGCCGAATTCGTCCCCCAGAGCTCATCGCTGCAGCGCGCTGGGTGACAGCATGCCTTAAAAACACCGATGACCTTTTGAAAGGCGCGGCGTCGCTACCACTCACGGCAATCAACGAAGCGACTCCAGAAGGCAAACAGCTACTCGCTTCTGCCCGTCAGATTCTCATCACACTCGGCAAGGCCACGGCTACTGAGATTACAGGTGAAGACACGACTGATACCGCCAAAATTTTTGCA
>JBAXAT010000166.1:0-4785 GCA_037142335.1 Verrucomicrobiota bacterium
GCCGGTATGCAGGCGCAGGTCAATCCAGGCATCCACAATGACGGCTGCCATAATTGCCAAGCCGGCAGCGACAAGCGCATAGCGGTTGGATGGTCGGTTCGTTCCGTATTTAGTATCTCGCAAGCGAATGATTTGCACTAAAGCGAGGACTAGGTGTATGCCAATCCAAAGCATTAACCCGACTCCCATCAACCCGTATGAAGCAAACACGTCTAGATATTGGTTTGGACAATGTTCGACAACTCCTTGGACAATGCCGTGATTAGTTCGCCAGAGCGGGAACAGCCACGGGAACATTCCGCCGCCGCTGCCGATCCAAATGTTGGGGTGGCCAACGGCTAATGCGGCTTCCCGAAGTGAGCGCGGGCTCAGGACAGGAGTTTCATTTTTCGCCAGCGGTGACTGAGCAAGCACCAAGTTATCTAATTCAGCCTGCAAGCTGGTACCTTCAGTGTTTGAGTCGCCACTTGGCTTATATTTCGACATTACGATTGTGGATCCCACAACTGCCAAAATACTCAAGCCAGCAATGACCCACCGAAATCGCCATGTTCGCGTGCGAACTGCAAAAAACACTAGGACGCAGAACATCGCTATCCAGCCAATCCAATACTCCGGCGACAAGGTCAGGAATAATCCGCAGCCAGTTATTAAACAGATAAACGCAAAGCCAATTTTCTCGATTTTTGGACGGTGCGATAAGATGAAGTTGGCCGCCGCAATTGCAAAAGCAATTTTCAGGAACATCGCCAAGTTCGCCGGCCTGAAAAATGTTCCGCTGGCGTGTCCAAAATATTGCGCAAACTGCGCTTTCCCGAGTACCCACCGTGCGCCGATGGTCGATTGGAATAATCCATACAGCGCCAGTAGTGCGCCGAGACCGGTGATCAGCCATACCACTGTCGTCACCTGCCAGCGATGGCGGATTTCGTTTAAGACGACAAAGAAAAAAATCACTGCTGTGACCGGCATTAACATGCTGGAACGGCTGACCGGCTCCACATCCGAGAGCGCATACCGGATAATCAAGTAACTACCGGTAAAAAGCATGGGTAAGCTGAGTGGCGATAAAACCATTTCTGCGCCGTTCACCAGTGCAAGGCGGATTGCCCAAAAAAACACCGCTAGCAGGACAGCAATAATCACCGGCCCTTGCGTCCATTCCTGCGTGGTTCCGTAGGCCACCACTGAATAACAGAGTACAAAAACGATTAACGCAAAAATCACTCGGTGGCAGAACTGTACGATCGACACTACTTTCTGCAACTCCCAAAACAGTGGTTTATGATGACTGCGAGTGCTTACGACCGACCTCATAAATCACTCACTCTACGAATTCTAGATGCACTGGTCGTGGTACCAACGCGGCATGATAAGCACGCGTGAGGAGTTGATTAATAGCCTGCCGGCCATCCCGGCCCATGTCAACAGTCCACTTATTGACATACATGCCGACAAACTTGTCGGTCGTCACGGCGTCCATCCCGCGCCCGTACTTCATCGAGTAGGCAATCGCTTCATCACGGTGGGCCAGTGCATAGTCAATGCTTTGTTGCATCAATCCGGCAATGCGGTGCATCAACTCTTGGCCGAGGTCTTTGCGCACTGCGTTCACGCCCAGCGGAACCGGCAAGTTCATGTCTTGTTGCCACCATTCACCGAGATCAACAATCTTGTGTAATCCGAGTTTGTTGTAAGTGATTTGCCCTTCGTGAATTAATAGTCCGGCATCGACATCGCCGTTCAGCACTGCCTCCATGATCTTATCAAACGGCACGACCTCAAATTTGAAATTGAGCAACAGCAACTTCAATAGTAAATACGCGGTCGTCATCGTGCCCGGTACTGCGATTCGGTCATCCGCCAACTCACCGATGTCCATTTTTTTCTTCGCCACTACAATCGGTCCGACACCGTCGCCAAAGCTCCCACCACACTTTAGCAATGCATACTTGTCCATCGTGTACCCATAGGCATGGACACTGAGAGCGGTTACTTCAAGTTCGCCTTCGACGGCTTTGTGGTTCAACTCCTCGATGCCGGCAATGTGGTGTTTGATTTTCAACCCACCGGTATCCAGCTTGTCATGCGTCAACGCATAAAACATGAACGCGTCATCTGGATCTGGGCTGTGGCCGATAGTAATCTCTGTTAGCGCCATGGGATTAAGTCTCCTAATTCGTTACCAAAGTTATTGTTCGTTAAGCAACTCTAGGCGTCTGTTCCAAAGTTTGCACGAACAAAATCGCAAACTACACCGCCAGCACCATGCCGCCTGCTGGGTCAATAACCGGTATGTTTTCGTGAGTCGTGAGCATTGTTAAAATCACTGGTAATCCTTATTTTCCTAGTGTTTTGCAGGCTTGTGGCATGCCGGTCGATTTTGTATTTGAGCCTGCTGGGTCAACAAAGCATAAGTAATAACAATGGATATGATCAGCAATCGAGAGACTTTTCGAGCCGCGATTACCGGCGGACGCTTCGTGTACGGTGCGGAGTTGGTCAGCACTCGTGGCATCCCGGCGCCGGGCGAACAACATAAACTCATCGACCTCGGCAAGGCGCTCGCCCAAGACCCGCGCATCGGCTGGCTCTCAATCACTGACAATCCCGGCGGCAATCCGATGTTGCCGCCCGACTGGATTGCCGGGATGTTAGCTGGTCAACAGATTCCTATTGCCATTCATCTCACCTGCAAAGACATGAACCGCAACGGTCTTGAATCCGCCGCGTGGCGGTATGCGCTTGAAGGCTTCGACAATCTGCTCGCGCTTACCGGCGATTATCCGATTACCGGCTACGGCGGCTTGGCTCGGCCGGTATTTGATTTAGATTCGGTCAGCCTCGTCGCGATGCTCAAAGCCATGAACGATGGATTAGAGGTTCAGCGGCCCGGTGGCAAAATCGAAAAATTCCCATCGACAAAATTCTTCATCGGCTGCGCGGTCTCGCCGTTCAAACGGCAGGAGCGCGAGTTAATGCCGCAGTATTTCAAGCTCGCCCGGAAAATTCATTGCGGTGCCGAGTGGGTGATTTCGCAGCTCGGCTACGATATGCGGAAGTTTTACGAGATCAAACTGTTCATGCAGTGGGCGCAAGTCCAAGCGCCGGTCATCGGCAATGTGTACGTGCTCAATAAAACCGTGGCTAGTTTATTCAATAAAAACAAGATCCCCGGCTGCGTCGTTAGCGACAAGCTTTTCGCGTTGGCCGAAAAATATGCCGCCGGTCCCGACAAAGGGCGGAGCTTTTTCAACGAACTCGCCGCCAAGCAGCTCGCAGTATTCAAAGGCTTGGGTTTTGCCGGCGGTTACCTCGGCGGTCTCGGCAAGGCCGAATCTTTCGGCAAAATTATCGACTTAGCCCAGAGCTACGGTGCAAACGATTGGAAAGAATTCGCCAAGGAAATCCAATATCCGAAGCCGGACGAATTTTACCTTTTCGAAGCCGACCCAGCCACCGGTCTTGGCGACGTCACGCAATTGAATCGTGAGTACCGTAAAGCGTTGGAACAGCCCGCGTCGTTCGGTTACCGGCTCACCCGCCAGATTCATGCCGCGGCGTTCACACCCGGCAAGGGAATCTTTCCAGTCATGCAGAAAGTCTACGCGCGCCTGGAAAAGAACGGCGATAATCTTGCAGCCCGGGCGTTGCACAGCATCGAACGCGTCTCGAAAGAAATGGCGTTCGGTTGCAAAGATTGCGGTGACTGTTCGTTGCCAGATACGGCGTATCTTTGCCCGCGCAAAGCCTGCTCGAAAACCGGTCGCAACGGTCCGTGCGGCGGTTCGGCTGACGGCCGGTGCGAACTCGACGACAAAGATTGTCTTTGGGCGCGCGCTTACGACCGACTGAAAGCTTACGGCGAAGCCGAACACATGCTTGATGGCCCAGCTGTATTTTACAATGCCAGCCTCGAAGGCACTTCGGCTTGGGCCAACACTTACCGCAACCGCGATCATCACGAAAAAAAGGAGAAATAATATGTCACTACCCGGCCTCAGCATCATCGGCGAATCTATCAACGATTCCGTTCCATCCACTAAAAAACTTTACGAAGCCAACGACATCGCCGGTCTGAAAGAGCTAGCCAAGTCGCAAGACATCGGCGGCGCGACCTACATCGACGTCAACGTCGGCAAGCGTTCGCCGGAATTTCTCGCGGAAATGGTCCGGCAAGTCCAGAGCGTCACCGCCAAACCGCTCTCCATCGACACACCTGATCCAGTCATGGCCGAAGCCGGCCTCAAAGCCTATGACCTCAATCGCGCCGGTGGCAAAATCCCGTTGCTGAATTCCATTTCGCCGTTGCGGACGGAGATGTTCGACTTGAAAAAGATTATCACGTTCAAGCCGATTCTCCTCGTCACCGAGCGCAATCAAAGCGGTACTGGCCAACCGAATCACGACGCCTACCAAACCTATGCCACCGCCAAACAGATGATTGCCGAAGCCAAGAAACACGGCATCGCGGTCAGCGATTGCATCATTGATGCCGGCATCTCACCGATTGGCGCTGATTCTGAAAACCAGTTTCACCGGTTGATGAAATCCATCCGTATGATTCATGATGATGCGACATTCACGGGTGTTCATATGTCGGTTGGTCTCAGCAATTTCACCGTCATGCTTCCGCCGAAACGCGCTGACGGCTCGCCAACGAAAGGCCCGCTCGAAAGCGCGTTTCTCACGTTGGCAATGCCGCTCGGAATGGATCACGTCATCGGCTCCGTCAAACGCAAATACGAAACACTTACGTCCGACAGTCCGGCCATGCAATGCCTC
>JBAXAT010000167.1:0-4783 GCA_037142335.1 Verrucomicrobiota bacterium
CTTTCAGCACAGGTGAGGTCCTCAACGTGGACGGAGGATTTCATTTGCGGCGGCTTTGAACTGACATCGGACGTCGCCCAGGCGCACTGAGTTGGTTTGACACACGGTCGGCGAAGCGGACACCTTCCCCCCATGCAACCACTGCTTTGCCTCCGCTGGCGTTTCCCGCTGGCCGCCAGTCTCCTGCTTGCCACGCTGCCGCTCCGTGCGGTGGACGACTACCCGCCGGGCCCGGATTCCCAGCCCCAGCCGGGCGTGCCGCAAGGTGTCGTCACCAAACACGAGTGGCGGAGTACGATTTATCCCGGCACCACGCGTCCGTATTGGGTTTACGTCCCGGCCCAGTACACGTCTGATAAGCCGGCCAACGTGATGGTCTTTCAAGATGGCGCCGCCTACGCTAATGAAGCCGGTAAAATCTACGCCGGCGCTGAAGGCGAGATTCGCGCGCCAGTGGTTTTCGACAACTTGATCCATCAAGGAAAGTTACCGGTCACCATGACAAGCTTCACGGTGGCGCACTTTTTCCAGAGTCGCTCTGCTGGCTCTGGCGTTAAGGCAATCTAAGTGAACCAGCAAGACCACATCACAAAACCGTTACCCGCTGCTCGACTAGCGTTTGTGGCAATGCTGCTGGTCTATGGTTTTTCCTATTTTCACCGCACTGCGATCCCCGGTACAATCTTCAACGAACTCCAGCAAGAACTCCACCTATCGGCTTCAGCAATCGTCGCGCTGGGGTCGGTATTTTTGTGGATCTATGGTTCATTACAACTCGTTGCCGGGATTGCGGTCGACCGATTTGGCGGCACGCGCATGCTACTGTTTGGCGGATTTTTTGCGACGGTCGGGGCAGTGATGTTCCCACTCGCGCATACCCCAGAAATGCTCTACACCAGCCGGGCAATTGCCGCATTTGGCGATAGCTTTATTTATCTCGGCATTATTAAGGAAGTCCACCTGCTGTTTGAACAACGCCGGTTCACATTGATGACCGGCGTGGTGTCGTTCGCAGCGCAACTTGGCGGAATGATGGCGATGCTGCCATTCGAGCGCGCGACACACGCGTTCGGCTGGCGTTTATCATTGCTGGCGACTGGCGGGTTTATGAGTCTGGCCATGGTGGCGAATTTCGTGCTGTTGCCAAAACTTAAACATTTTGAACCGCACACAACCACAGTGACATTCCGGCCAGTCTGGAAAATCATCGGCAACCGGCGCAACTGGCCATTATTCGTCGGTGCCTTTGTAAACTTTCCGGTTTATTTTGTTCTCCAAGTTGGGATCGGCAAAAAATTCATCCAAGACTTCGTCGGTTTAAGCTCACAGCAAGCGGCAACATTCACACTGGTAATGATGACTGTTAGCGCCGGCGTTTGTCTGGCGTCAGGTTTTCTACTCAACCATACCGGCGGCCGCCGCAAGCCATATTTAATCCTTGCCGTAAGCTTGTTGCTAAGCGCGCTAATCCTGATGCTCGTCGGTGTTTTTCTTCACGCCCGGGCGTGGGTGTTTCTCACTAGCTATATTTTAATGGCCGCGGCGGGCATCGCTGGTCCCATCGGCACCACCGTAATCAAGGAGTTAAATGACTCCCGGCACATCGGCCAAGCCATCGCGTTGCTGAATAGCATCTCGTACATTAGCGTGGCCATCTTGCTGATGCTATCAGGCGCGGTGCTCGATTTATTTCGTGCCGATGCGGCGCGACTCGCCGGCGGTATAATTTATCCGCCGCAGGCTTATGCGATATTGTTCGCAATCTTCTCCGGCTTGGTGGTGATTTCATTAATCGCCACAAATTTCATTCATGAAACAAAAGGCACGCACGCTTCCGACTTGCCGGTGGCAATCGAAATGCCGTAAGACTTGCCAGATTTCATCAAACAAACACACTGAATTGCATGTTTTGTAAAATGCGGTAACCATCTGAGATAAAATTATGCCCCAGAAATTCATTATCCCCACACCAAAGCCCGGTCCCTACCCGCTCGGACCCGATTCGCAACGCCAACTGGGAGTTCCCCAAGGCGTCGTCACCAAATACGAGTGGCGTAGCACAATCTTCCCCGGGACTGTGCGCAATTATTGGGTCTACGTGCCGGCCCAACACACGTCCGACAAACCGGCCAACGTGATGGTCTTTCAGGATGGCGGCGGCTACGTCAACGAAACCGGCGATACGCGGGTACCGGTCGTATTCGACAATCTGATTCATCAAGGCAAGCTGCCGGCCACCATTGGCATCTTCATTGATCCCGGTCACTTCCCGCCGGTAGCGGAAGGTAAACCGCTGGTCAGCAACCGCAGTTTCGAGTACGACACGCTCAGCGACCAATATGTCCGGTTTCTGCTGGAAGAAATCTTGCCGGCAGTTGGCGAGAAATACCAACTAACCGCTGACCCCGACCGGCGCGCGATTTGCGGCAGCAGTTCCGGCGGCATCTGCTCGTTCACGGTGGCTTGGCAGCGGCCGGATGCGTTTCGGAAGGTGCTCAGTCACGTCGGCAGCTTTGCCGACATTCGCGGCGGCCACGTATATCCGTTCCTGGTCCGCAAAACGCCGCCGAAGCCAATCCGGATCTACCTCCAAGCCGGCTCAAACGATTTAGACGTTGGCTGGGGCGATTGGTCTTTGGCGAGTCTGGCCATGGCTTCGGCGTTCAACTTTACCGGCTACGATTACCACTTGGAATACGGCGACGGTGCGCACGACACGAAACACGCCGGCGCAATTCTACCCGAATCGCTGATCTGGCTCTGGCGCTAAACCAACTTTACTAAACACTATGAAATCAAATCCTAAATCGAAATTCTATTGCGGTGCGGCGGAAGCGGAATTCACACCCGCGCCCGGGTTGACATTGCTCGGTCAGATGCATGAACGCATTGCCACCCGCAAACGCGATCCGCTGACCGCCAACGCCGTTGCCTACCGGCAAGGTCGCGAAATGGTCGTGCTGGTGTCGGTTGATATCTGCATTCTCAACGAGCCGTTTGTCCGGCAGACGCAACAGCTGTTTGCCAAGCGCACCGGGCTACCGGCGGGCAAACTATTGATTCACGCCACCCACACTCACGTCGCGCCGACGGTGTTTGATCTCCTGACCGCCAAGGCCAATCGCGGCTTTGTCGCGCGCGTGCAACGGGCGATTCTCGATGCGGCGGTGCGCGCCGTGCGCAACCTCGCGCCGGTGGATATTTTCAGCGGCACCGGTCAGATGGACCACATGGGCTGGAATCGCCGGGCCATGTTCCGGGATGGTTCGAGCCGGATGTATTCCGACTCGGAGATGCCGGGCTTCATTGGCTTGGAAGGTCCGCGCGACCCGTCCTTGCCGGTGTTGTTCGCACGGGATGCCGGTGGCGTCATCAAAGTCGTCGTCGTCAACTTCGCCACGCATCCGAACTGTCTCGAAGGCGAAAGTTTTTACAGCGCGGATTTGCCGGGCGAAGTCCGCCGGCAGCTCAAAGCGTTGCTGGGCCAGGCAGTGGTCGTGGTGTATCTGACCGGCGCCGGCGGCAATGTTGCGCCAAGCATTCTCGATCCGCTCGAGGCGGATCAACCGTGGCGCGGTGAGACCGGTGTGCGCCGCTCCGGTCTGTATCTGGCTGGCGAAGCCGCGAAGGTGATTGCCAGTGCCACGCGCCCGATCAAAGCACCGGTCTTGCGCGTGCTGCAAACCAAGTTGCAAATCCCGATTCGGCACTGGCCCAAGCCGGGCGCAATCAACGATCCATTTCCGTGGTGCAAAGAGCGCCCCGATACCCGGCGCTACTACGAAGCCGCCAAAGCGGAGTGGCCGGAGCGAACCGCCAAGCGCAACCCGGTGCCGGTCATGGTGAACGTGATCCGCGTCGGCGACACAGCCTTCTGCACCAATCCATCGGAGTTTTTTGTCGAACACGGCGTAACGATCCGCAAACAATCGCCGGCGCGCGTGACGTTTGTCACTGAGTTGACGGATGGTTACTGTGGCTACGTCCCGACGAAAAAAGCCTTTTCGCGTGGCGGCTACGAGACTTGGCCGGCTCCGACCAGCCAGCTCGCGCCGGTTGCCGGCAAGCAAATTACCACTGCGACGGGCCGGCTGTTGAAAAAGGCTTTTCATGTCTGAGCGTTTACTGGCTGACATCGAATCGCCGTGGAATCAATTTTCGCGGCGGTTTATTGAGGCACCCGTCTTCCGATTATGCGATCCTTTTCCGCCGCATCCATTGGCTAATTTCTGGCGCTTGGAACTGAAACAGGATGACGTCCAGCAGGTCATTGAGAGCGATAAACCCGTGCTCGACACCAGCGCGGTCTGGCCGAAGCTGCATAGTCGCTCCTGGGTTTTCGCACGCCTTATCGAATTCGACAAAACGTATGGGTGGTGCCTGTGTAGCCGGGCAGTCGGTGCCTTTCCTGGCACTGGCAACATCGGCAAATTCGCGAAAGCGCCTGACTGGGTGGATCACGAAGAAGCGCCGCTGGATTTCGCGGCGAGTGTCCGGCGGAATCTCGATTGGTTTGACAGTTTGGAGAACCATCCGAAAGCGACCTACCGCGAACCCGGCATGCCGGCGTGGTGGTGGCATGCCGCAGAAGGCGGCGACCCGGTGAACGGGGATTTCTTGCCGGGATCGTTTCCGGCAACCGCCTCATCAGGAATCGCGGCGATGTTAGGCGCAGCCAAAGTGTGGCCGGACCGCGCGGCGCATTGCCAACGGATTGCCCGCGCCATTGGCGACTGGCTGCTGAAGAACCACACGCCGATGACCGGCGCCGTTCCGGGGATGC
>JBAXAT010000168.1:0-4743 GCA_037142335.1 Verrucomicrobiota bacterium
GGTGCGGGTGATGACGGTCCACCGGGCGAAGGGACTGGAATTCCCAGTAGTTGTGATGGTGGATCTCTGCGGCGAATCGCAAGACCGCGGCGCAAGCCTACTGTCGGAGCGCGCGACAAAACAGGTGGAGTTGCGGTTTGGCAAGTTCACAACGACCGGGTTCGCGGCGGCAAATGAACGCCAAGCACTGCGCGACGCGGCCGAAGAGATTCGTCTGCTCTACGTGGCGGCGACACGGGCAAAGGAATTATTAGTGTTGCCGTGGTTCGTACCGGAGAAGAAACCGGGACGAAGCCGGCACTTAGCGGAAGGCCTGACAAAAGTTCCAGCAGGTTGCCTGAAGGTGGTGAACGTCGCGGAGTTGAAGGCGGAACCGACAGCGTTGCCGCCGTTGCAGGTTGAGTTGGATGCGAAGGCGAGCGGCACGGAAGCAATTCAACAACGGCGCGAGTGGTTGGCGGCGAGGACGGCGTTGATCGAGCGCGCTAGCAAGACGGTGACTCGGGTCAGTCCGTCAAAACTCGCGCACGAAGCAGAGCCGCGCGAAGAGGAGCTAGTCGGCGATGCGCGGGTGGCGGTAATGGAATTTGGCGTGGTCGTTCACGAAGCGTTGGAACGGATGGACGCGACTGGTTTACCGGACGAGGCGCGTATGTTGGTGGAACGAGCGTTGAAATCGGAATTATTCAAGCGGGTCGGCAAGGCAGATGAGGTTTACCGGGAATTGCCTTTTGCCGCCGGTACGCTGGAAGGCAAGATTGATTTGTTGTTCCGAGAGGGAGGAAAGTGGGTGTTGGTGGATTATAAAACAGACGCGCAACCCGATGCCGAGCGTTATCGGGCGCAAATGCACGCTTACACCACCGCGCTCCGGCAAGTTACTGGCATCGTGGTCGCTGAGCAGTGGTTGTTTTTCCTCGCCACCGGTGAGATGGTCAGCTTGGCATGATCAAAATTGATTTCCACATCCATACTGGCGAAGACCCGTACGATGGGTTGTCGTATCCGGCCACAGTGTTAATTGACAAAGCCGCTACACTTGGCTATGGCGCGATTGCCATAACGCTCCATAAGAAAGTACTGGAAGATGAGCGCTATTTTGAGTACGCCCGGAAAAAAGGCGTCTTGCTGATTCGCGCCTGCGAGTCCCGGATCCAAAAGATAGACGTGCTGCTGTACAACGTCACCCAGCGTGAGGTGGACGCCGTTCGGACTTTCGAGGATTTGCGTGCCTTCCGGCAAGCTAAGGGCGACGACATCCTAGTGATTGCGCCGCATCCTTTTTATCCAATTAACCGGAGCCTCAAGCACCGGCTCATTGAGCACATCGATTTATTTGACGCCATCGAACACGCGCAACTGCATTTGCCGTGGCTCAATTTCAACCCCCGCGCCGTCCGCGTGGCGCAACAATACCGGAAACCCATCGTCGCCAACTCCGACGCGCACAGTCTCTGGATGTTTGGCCGGCACTACACACTGGTGGATGCTGCGCTGGAAGTTCACGCCATCTTCGCTGCGATCCGACAAAACCGGCTAGAATGGCACAGCCCGCCGGTCACGGTTTGGGAATGCTTGAAAATGTTTGTGGTGGATCCGTTGCTTCACCGGAAGAAACACCGGATCGTCAGAAGTTTTCCCGATCAACTGGCAAAGTAAACCACCAGCCGCTTCGGGCCGTGGGCGCCCATTACTAGGATTTTCTCGATGTCACCGGTGCGGCTGGGGCCGGTAATTACGCTCAGATTACTTGGCCAGCGCCGGTCGTAGCGTTGGTGCCAAAACGCCAACGCAGCGGTGAGGTCGGGGACGAGTTGGCTGCGGCATGCGATGACGAGATGGACAGGCGGTAAGACTGACAAGGCCCGGCCACCGGCGCTACGGGTGCAGACGGCAATGCTGCCGGTTCGCGCGAGCAGGCAATCGCAGCCGGTCACGCCAAGGTCGGCTTGCCGGACATCGGCGCTGCCGGTAACTTCGGGAACAGCGCTGGCAATCTTTGCAAAGCCGTCGAGAAAAGCCGGCAAGTCGGTGATGATTTCACCTTTGAGCGCGATGAATTCTTCCCGGAACCGCGTTTCGAGGTCGGTGACCGGTGGAAAAACGGCGGCGGACGACGGCGCGGTGGGAGCCTTGCCCTCCACGCGGAGAGCGGCGCGGACGCGACCAAGGATGTTTTCGCGGGCGGGGTTCATGGGTGATGAGGCGGAAGTCCTGAGTCCTGAGTCTTGGGTCCTGAGTCTGTCGACATGGGACTTGGTTGATGTCTCCACCAGTCCCGGAAACTTTGACGGGGCGGCTCTGGTAGGTCGCGCGTGGCGGTCCACGGTTTGGCAAAACTGTTCCCCAAGCCTAGCCGCATGCCGAGGCGCGCCAGCTTGCCGGCGCAAACGTAACGCGCCGGTGATTGCAAAACCCAGAGCCAGAGTTTGAATGCGAGGCGCTGCAACGGATGGTCGAGTTTGCCGGCGATGGCATCGCGCCGGTTATGGAGGAGATGATGGTGTAGGTCTATCCGGACCGGACAGACATCAGTGCAAGACCCGCACAACGAGCTAGCAAACGAAAGATGAGACCATTCTTCGGCACCACGCAAGCGTGGCGTGAGGACGGAACCAATCGGGCCTTGATAAGTGGTGGCGTAAGTGTGGCCGCCGATGGTTTTGTAAACTGGACAGGTGTTCAGGCATGCACCGCAACGGATGCAATGTAACACATCGCGCATTTCAGGATTCGCTAGCAATTTTGTCCGGCCGTTGTCGAGAAGGATGACGTGGAATTCGGCCGGACCGTCCGGTTCGCCATCGCGGCGCGGACCACCAACGAGCGTGCTGTAGCTGGTGAGCGCTTGCCCAGTGCCGCTGGTGCAGAGGACCGGCCAGAACAAACCGAGATCGCTCAGGCGCGGAATCAATTTCTCGATTCCGGCAATCACAACGTGTATGCGCGGCAGTGAAACTGAAAGGCGGCCGTTACCTTCGTTGGTGGTGAGCGCGATCATACCGGTGTCGGCGATGAGGAAGTTTGCGCCGGTAATGCCCATGTCGGCAGTGAGAAAGTCCTGCCGGAGTTGCCGGCGGGCGACCATGGTGAGTTCTTCCGCCGGGGCGTCAGGCGGCGTGCCAAATCGTTCGTGAAAAAGTTTCCCAATGTCGGCCTTGCTGAGGTGCATGACCGGCGTGACAATGTGATACGGCGGTTCGCCGCGGAGTTGGCAGATGTATTCGCCGAGGTCGGTCTCAACCGGCTGGATGCCGGCGGCTTCGAGCGCGGGGTTGAGGTGAATTTCCTCGGTCGTCATGGATTTGGCTTTGACGACTTTGCGAACGCCGTGTTGCCGGGCAAGAGTCAGCACGATTTGCCTGGCTTGCTCGGCGTCTTCGGCCCAATGGACGTGACCACCGTTAGCGAGAACATTGCGCTCGAATTCTTCGAGGTATCGGTCGAGATGGTTGATGGTGTCCCATTTGATTGCGGCAACACGGGACCGGGCGTTTTGCCAATCGGCAAACTTGTCTTTGCCGCGGGCAACACCGCTGTCGTAGCTGGAAATATTTTTCTGGATGATCGCGCGGTGCCGGAGGTCGGCGGCCTTGGCAGCGGCAGCGTGGGAGAATTGTTGCGCGGTGTTCATTGAGCGGCCAACACCTCGGCCAGCGAAATGGTTTTGATCGGGAATTTCTTGCGCCGCAGGCCGCCACCGATTTGCATCAGACAACTGGAGTCGGCGCTGATGACATACTCGGCGCCGGTCCGCTGGATGGATTCAATTTTTACTTCATCCATCGCAAACGAAACCAGCGGAAGCTTGACCGAAAACGTGCCACCGAAACCGCAACAGGTTTCGGCTTGATCCATCTCAATAAGTTCGAGACCGTGGACATGCCGGAGGAGTTGCCGGGGTTCATCTTTCAAGCGGAGTTCGCGGAGGCTGTGGCAGGAATCGTGATAGGTGACTTTCGCCGGGAACCGCGCGCCAACGTCGGTCACGCCGAGTTTCTTGACGAGGAATTCGCTGAACTCGAAGGTGTTGGCGGTGACAGGCGTGGCCGCGCCAAGGAGTTGGGGATAATTGTTCCGCACCATTGACGTGCAGGAGCCTGACGGGCAGACGATGGCATCGTAGCCGGCGAAAACCTTTAGATAGCGCTGCGCCAGTTCGCGGGCTTCGGGCCAGTAACCGGTATTGAAGGCGGGTTGGCCGCAGCAAGTTTGTTCCGCAGGGAATTCAGCGGTGATGTTCAGCCGGCGCAAAACAGTCACCATCGCTTTCCCGACTTCGGGGTAAAGCTGGTCAATGAAACAAGGGATGAACAAACCGACGCGCATTACCGGCAAGGTAGAGGTTGGCCAAGCGCGCGACAAGCGGAAAGTTTGATGGAACCTTTACTTGACGGCTCAAACACCGGGAGTACGATGCTGGCTATGAAACACATCGCTTGGCTCGCAATCTTTTGCGCCGGCATCGTTCAGGCGCAAACCCAACTCACCATCTACAATCAAAACTTCGCGACCGTGAAAGAAAGCCGGTCCCTCGATTTGAAGAAAGGCGACAACGAGGTGCGCGTCACCGACATCACGGCGCACCTCGAACCGGCTTCGGTGGTGCTCCGCGACTTGAAGAGTCCGGACGGTTTGCAGATCATCGAGCAGAACTACGAGAGCGACCCGCTCGGCGAAGGCCTGTTACTCCGCAAGTCCGAGGGCAAGACGCTCGATTTCGAGATCACACTGCCGCAGACC
>JBAXAT010000169.1:0-4733 GCA_037142335.1 Verrucomicrobiota bacterium
CTACACCAACCGCATGGCGGATGCCGTGCATGCGCAAGGGAAGCTGTACATCCATCACTCGTGCGGCCTGATCAAGGATCTCGTGTGGCTGTACCGGCAAACCCGCATGGATGCCGTGCACGCCCTCCAAATCCCGCCGCTGGGGAACATCACCATTCGTGAGGCCAAACAAGCGCTGGGCGATCGGATCGTCATCTATGCGACACTGAACCAGATGTTTGGTTCGCTCGAAAATTGGCCCGCCGTCTGCCAAAGCATCCGGGAAATGTTTGAAGGCGCGGCCCCCGGTAATAATTTTCTGCTCGTGATCGGAGCCGACCCGAACGTCAACATGACTACGACCATGCGCTTCTGGAACGAAGTTCAGAAATATCAACGGATGTATTCGACGAACCGGTAACCTATCGAACGGACGCCTAGGAAAAGAACTCATGAAAAACTCTTTTGTGCAATTGACGGTGGCGGATCGCCAAGATAGCCTGGTGGCGAATGGGGTGAAGTTGTTTACGACCCGCTGGCAGGACCGGACCAAGGTCAAACTGCAGACCAGCCGCAAACCGGGGACCCAACCGGCTTGGGAATTGGTGGTGGGCCTGATTGATCAACCGACCATCCGCGCCGCCGTGACTGCGGCCGGCTTGACCTTGCCTGCCAAACCGCAAGCCTACGCGATCACAACCAGCGGTCGCACCGTAACGATTGGCGGGGTGGACGGCCACGGGGTGTTGTATGGCCTCGGGCATTTACTGCGGAACCTGGATTTTGCCGCGGGTCGGGTGACACTGCCCGGGTCACCGTTGCGTGAGACGCGGACGCCAGCCGTTTATGCGCGCGGCATTTATTTTGCGACACATTTCAATAACTTCTACGAAGCGGCACCCATTGAGAAAGTGGAGCGCTACATCGAGGAAATGGCGCTCTGGGGCTTTGACATGCTGGCGTTCTGGTTTGACACGAACTGGTTTCCACACGGGTTCTGGAACGATCCGCACAGTCGCGGCTCCAACATGATCAACCGGATTCGCCGGATCACCGCCAAAGGGCGGTCGCTCGGGATGAAAATCCTCAGCGGCAGCGTCGCCAATGAAGGGTTTGCCAACCTGCCGCCGCCCGAACTGCGCGTGGACCCCAGCGCCCGGCACGGTGCCATTTATCTGGATAGCCAGATTTGCCCATCCAAACCCGGTGGGCTCAAGCTGATCCTCGAGGTTCGTCGCAAGGTCATGGAATTGATCGGACCGGTGGACATGTATGTGTACGGCGGATACGATCCGGGCGGTTGCGGCTGCGCCCAGTGCGCGCATGCGCCGGGCCGGTGGGGTAAGAAATTTCTCGAAATCGGCCCCGCCATCGCCGGTGTGGTGCGGGAATTCAATCCCAACGTCAAATTCCTCGTCGCCACTTGGCTGTTTGACGAGGCAGAAAAGGCGGTGATGTATGAGCAATGCGCCCGGCTGGCCGACTGGTTCCAGGGATTGTTGACGTCGGTGGAGGATGTCGGGAAACATGTGGTGGATCCGCGCTATCTGCGCTTGGTGCTCCCGGAAATCAGCATGTTCAATTGCTACTCCGAGTCCTACGGCTGCAACGGCGCCAATCCGGCCCCGACGCGGTTTGCCGTGGACGCCCCGCGCGTGGCGAAAGCCGGCTGCAGCACCATGGTTTATTCAGAAGGCTGCTACGAGGATTTTAACAAGGCCATGTACGCCGGCCTGCTGTGGGATCCAAACCGCGACAGCACCGAAGTGCTGGCGGAATACGTCCGCTTTTACCTTGGCGGAGACAACCTCGAACTCGCCGGCGATCTCATCCGCGGCTTGGAGACGACCTGGGGCGCCACCGCGTTGATAAAGGCCGACATAAAAACCGTGGCCGACCTGGCCGGAAAAGCCCGGCGGCTCAAGGCTCGGTTGCCGCGGCATCAGGACGCCCACGATCGCTGGCGGCTGCTGAGCGACCGCGCGACGATGGACTTGTTAATGCGCCAAGCCGCAGCCTGGAAAGCGTTGGTCGTCGAATCCCGAACCTTGTTCTATGAGGCCGAATATTTGCCGACGGCCACCCTGCGCCGCCGGCTCAAGAAAGTTCTGGTTAAGTTGCAGCACCGCCAGAAAACAGTGGAAGCGCTGTTTGAGGTTTATTGGGAATACATGCGGTATTTCTATTTCCAAAAGACCATCATGATGTTCGTCCCGGATGCAGTACTGGGGCCGTATAATTTGGAAACGCTCGTGGCGCCGCTCACCAAGGCCGCCGCCATTCGCAACGACGCCGCGATGCGCGATGCGGTGCAGCGGGCGTACAAGCGGTGGTTCTGGTTCAACGGGATCGATCACAAGTATTACTTCATGTGATGCGGCGGCAGTAAGATCCCCGCGGCCCGCCGCATATTATGGATGACGGTCAAACCCAGATGCCGGCCTTTGAAAAGGCACCGGCTGGATAGGAACGGATTTATGAAGACGACTGGATTCAAGCTGTGGTTGTTGACACTGGTCTCCCTGTTAACCCTGGGTGGCGCGGCACGGGCGGCGGTCAAGCCGAATAACCTCATCGCCGATGGCGCGGTGTTGCAGCAAGGGATTGACGTGCCGATCTGGGGCACAGCAACCGACGGCGAGAAGATCACCGTCAAGTTTCAAGATCAAGCCGTGTCCACGGTGGCAAAGAACGGCCGCTGGCTGGTGAAACTGAAACCCTTGAAGCCGGGCGGGCCGTTCACTATGACGATTACCGGCACGAACGTGATCGAGGTAAAAGACCTGCTGGTCGGCGAAGTCTGGATCTGCAGCGGCCAATCGAATATGGCCTTCCAGCTCTATGGCGCCGAAAACGGAAAAGCCGCGATTGCGGCTTCGGATGATCCGCTGTTGCGCCTCTGCACTGTCAACACCACCCGGGGGGATGAACCGCAGCGCGACGTGCCGTTGACTTGGCGGTACTTGGGCAAAACCGGCCACGGGTTTGCCAACGGTTTCTCGGCGGTGGGCTACTTCTTTGGGCGCGACCTCCGCAAGGCGTTAAACGTGCCGGTGGGCTTGATCCATGCGTCCGTCGGCGCCACCGCCATCGGGTGGTGGATGGACAGCCAGACATTGGATTCCCTGCCGCCCAAGATGAGCCAGGCGATTTCCGGCGAGCTGCAAAACAACAAAAGCGTTCTCTATAACGGCATGATCGCGCCGCTCCAGCCCTACGCCATTCGCGGTGTGATCTGGAATCAGGGCGAATCCGATATGGGCCATACCGACTACTACCAGACCATGCTCCCCGCGATGATCAAGAGCTGGCGGGCGGTCTGGGGCCAGGGCGACTTCCCTTTCCTGTTTGCCCAAGCCTTGCCCAACGACCGGTGGTCGCCGGAACTCCGGGAGGCGCAGTTGCTTGTCTGGCAAAGAACGACCAACACCGCGATGACCGTGAATACCGATTGCGGCGACCCCACCGAAATTCATCCGCCGAAAAAAGAACCGCTGGGCGTCCGGTTCGCGCTAGCGGCCCGCGCCATCGCGTACGGCGAGAAGATTGAATATTCGGGCCCCATCTATGACTCCATGCAGGTCGCAGGCGACCATATTATACTAAAGTTTCAACACATCGGCACCGGCTTGATGGCCAAGGATGGCGAGCTCAAGGGATTCACCGTTGCCGGTGCCGACGGGAAATTTGTCAAAGCCGACGCCAAGATTGTGGGCGCGACCGTGGTGGTTTCCAGTAAAGCGGTCCCCGCCCCAACTGCGGCGCGCTACGGCTGGGCCAATACGCCGGACGTCAACTTTTGCAATAAAGAAGGTCTTCTCGCGTCGCCGTTTCGGACCGACCGGCCCGTCGTAAAATGAGCGCGTCTTCCCAAAGGAGGCGGCGGTCAGCCAGCATCCGCTCAGCGGTGTCAACGCGCGTTAGGAGCGGTGCCCTATGAAAATCGAGCTGACTTCCAAATCAATTTATCAAGTGACCGGGTCGGGCGGAGATTTCAGTCTCAACCTCTCGCCCTTGAATCATGGCGCGGGTCACTGCGGGATGGGCGTCGGCTTCGCCTCCGTCGACGCCGATGGCAAGCTGGCCAATACTATCTCAGATCTCGTCGGCATCGTCGGCCTGGGAATAACCGGTTACCCACGGGTCCCGCGCATTCATTGGGATAGTCGCGAACATCACTACTGGGATGCCTTTGAAGGCGTGTTCGAGCCGCGCAATGTCGTCGTCAACGCCCCCACAGTGGAATTTGTCGGCAACTCCGACACCGTGCAGGCCAGCTACTACTACATTGCCAATTATGTAAAAACGACCGTCGCCTGGATCTTCCGGGAAGCCGCTTTTGTCGCTGGCAAACCGACGTGGGACACGGTCATCACCATTGAAAACTTGACGGGCCAAACCCTGCACAATTACCTCCATTTCTTTGCCTGTTATCACCCCGCCAACCCAAATTATTTCTGGAATTCTGCGGGAGCGATTGCGCCCTGCAGCGCCGGCGGATTTATTGCGGTTGCGGATGCCGATCAGCAGCGGCGCCTGCAGGCTTCGACCTACCAGCGGACCGTCGATCGCTATTGCGGCAATCAAAAGATCGAGTATTTCCGCTATCGCCAGCCCGTGTTGCTTTCCGAGCGCCAGCCGTGGTATGCCGACGCCCGGCACGTCCTGATGGTCGAACCCGAAAAGTGCGCCGCCATTGTCACCTGGGTGAATCAGGCGCGGGATTACATGATTCGTCCGCCCCACTACGATCT
>JBAXAT010000170.1:0-4733 GCA_037142335.1 Verrucomicrobiota bacterium
CGAGATAAGTATGCAGGTCGCTGCCGCAGATGCCGGTCGCCTTGATGCGGACGAGGACTTCGCCCGTTGCCGGCAGCGGGACTTCCTCGATGCGCATGTCGCGCGGGCCATGCAACCGGGCGGCAAACATCAGAGATTTCCCAAGCCCGGTGCGAGGTGATAATAGATTTCATTGTTGCGGAGTTGCTGCTTGAACTCGCGGATCTCCGTCTTCGCATCAATGACTACCAATTCAATCCCGGCCATCGCCGCGAAATCTTCAAGGTGCTCCGTTGTGACGGCGTAACTGAAGCCGGTATGATGCGCGCCGCCGGCGTGAATCCACGCGGCGCACGCGGTCTTGAAGTCGGGCCGGCATTGCCACACGGCGCGGGCCACCGGCAACTTCGGCAACGGCTGCGGCGGTGCGACCACGTCCACTTCGCCGACGAGCAGACGGAACCGGTTGCCGAGATCGAGAAGCGAGGCGTTCAACGCCGGACCAGCCGGTGTATCGAATACTAGGCGGACCGGGTCGTCCTTGCCGCCGATGCCGAGCGGATGGATTTCGAGCGACGGCTTGCTGTCAGCAATGGATTCGCAAACTTCGAGCATGTGTGAGCCGAGTACCAAGTGACCGTCGGGGTTAAGGTGGTAGGTGTAATCTTCCATGAACGACGTGCCGCCCGGTAAGTCCGTCGCCATCACTTTCATCGCGCGGAGCAGGGCGCAGGTTTTCCAGTCGCCTTCCGCGCCGAAGCCGTAACCGTCGGCCATCAAGCGCTGGACGGCAAGGCCCGGTAACTGTTTCAAGCTGAGCAAATCTTCAAACGTGGTGGTGAATCCCTTGAAGTCACCGGCCTTGAGAAACGCGCGCATCCCCAATTCAATCCGGGCGCCTTCCCGGAGTGCTGCGTGGCGTGCGCCGCCTTTACGCAATGCCGGTGCGACAGCGTAACGCTGTGCGTATTCCTCGCAGAGCCGGTCCACGGCGCGGTCGGTCACGTCGTTGACGGCATTAACCAGATGGCTGACGCCGTAACCGTTGACGGAGAAGCCAAGTTTGATTTCAGCCGAAACCTTGTCGCCTTCGGTCACAGCAACCTGGCGCATGTTATCGCCAAACCGGCAGAACTTCCCGCCTTGCAGATCGTGCCAGGCGCGGGCGGCGCGTTGCCATGCGGCGAGCCGGGCCTGCACATCGGGATCGCTCCAGTGGCCGACCACGACCTTGCGGTTCAACCTCAGCCGGGTGTGGATGAAGCCGGCTTCGCGGTCACCGTGCGCGGCTTGGTTGAGATTCATGAAATCCATGTCAATCTCGCCCCACGGCAGGTCGCGGTTGAACTGCGTGTGCAGATGTAGGAATGGTTTGCGCAGCGCGGTCAGGCCGCCGATCCACATCTTGGAAGGCGAGAAGGTGTGCATCCACAGCACAAGGCCGGCGCATTTTGCGGAGGAATTGGCATCGAGGCAGAGCTGGCGGATTTCGTCGGGCGTGGTGAGCACCGGTTTACAGACGAGTTTGACCGGCAAGTCCGCGGCGTTAAGCGCGGCGACAATGTGCCGGGAATTGGCCGCGACTTTTTTCAAGGCCGCTTCGCCGTAGAGGTGTTGGCTGCCGGTAACGAACCAGATTTCAATGGGCGCGAGGTTTTTCATGGCGAGAATCTACTACCACGCGCGCCGGCAACGTGCAAGCCGACGGTAAATTATTGCACTTCGACTGCCAACGTCGCCACCGGATCGCAGCGCTTGCTACCTCCTAAGTTGTCACCCCGAGCGTGTCGAGGGGTCTCTGTCGTTGGATTGCGTCGTCCAGAAGAGATGCTTCGACACGCTCAGCATGACAAAGGGAAGAGGAGATGCCACCTCGCCGGACTACATCACTTCCACAGTCAACGTCGCGAGCGAGTCGCAGCCGGTGACTCTGGTGGTGCCGGTGGGATCGTTGCCGGTTTGCTTGATGCCGGTCCAAACATTCACCACGGCGTAGGTCACGAACATGGTGGCTTCGTAAAAGATTCGCTGGCTGTCACAGATCCGGGACTTGGGGAGCGGTTCCCGCCATCGATTTTGCAGACTGCTTTTCTCGGTGCGGGATACCGGCAACGCATTTTGCGGAGTGCAAAGTCCACCTCCGCATACCCGACCCGCATTTTGCGGAGTGCAACGGCTTGTTCCGACCGTCCGCACCGCCGGTTGCAGGCTGCAAAGTCCACCTCCGACATCCCGACCCGCCTTTTGCAGCGTGCCGGAAGCGTCTCCGACACTCCGCCTGAGAAGAAACTGCAAGTTTGCTAAGGAAAACGCAGATTTGGGGTGCTGGTGAATGCCGTTTTCATACTGGCGGCTGGCTTGGAGTGTTGTGTTTTCATGCGCGGATTGGCCGGTAATCCGCCCACGCAATTCAAGCCGGAAGTTAGGTGGGGAAGAAGCGGATTGGCGCAACTATCCGGACGGTGTTATTGCCGGCCCTTTTTTAAAGCGCTCCGCCATTCCCCACCGGTTGGCCATCGCTAATACATGCAGTTATCCCAAAACAGTTCTAGCAGATACTCATAGTCCGACACCTTGACACTGGGCGGTATGGAGTGGTCGGACATAAAAACGTAGGGGGCTCGCAGAGCCTTCATCCCATTGAGTTTGCCGAGACATTCATCCCTGATCCGGCACCGATCGCCGGTTTCAAGCGCCCGAATGTCGATATTGCCCATAAAGCAAAGCTCACCCTTATATTGTTCGGCCAACGTCACCACATTCATCCCGGTTTTGGCTTCCATGGCCTGTATGCAATCCACGCCTGATTCGATGATGCTCTCGATATGAGGACGGAAGTCTCCGCAGGTGTGTAGGATAATTGGCAGATTGTGATCCTTGAACATGCTAAAGAGTCGTTTGTGATAAGGAAGGATCAGTTCGCGATGGCAGGCGGGGGAAGCGAAACATGCTGCCGTATAACCGAGATCCTCATAGATGTGCATTCCGTCGGGCAGCCCAACCTCGCGGAATAGCAGCTCAAAATAGTCCATGTGTTTCCGCGTTATCAGGTTGCAAAAGTCATGAATCCATTCCGGTTCCAGCAGGAGGGACTCGAGCATGGTTACGTCGCCCATAATCTTGCGCAACTCCTCGAAAACGAACAGTCCGGAATAGGTGACGAATTCCTCTCCGGCCATCGCTTTTATGTATGAGGCCTTCAGGGCATCCAGATCTACATGGTCGCGGACATCGATGGCCTCAAAAGCGTCCCGGAAATCCCGTTTCCACACATCCGGCGAGGTCATATTGAAGTCGATATGCTCCGGTGTGCCTGCCTTGTGTTTCCATGTCTTGGTGCTGGCTCCCCAACCATCGCGATAAACTACCCATTCATCGGATTCTTCGACGACGGTGGCGAGATCGGGACGCGGCGCAGGCGCAGCGAACCACGAAATGCTTCGGAGATCCAAGTTGAAACGTTGGATGAAGTCCGTGCCGGGAGGGACGCCCTGCGTCTGCCAGGCATTTTCACAAATATGGGGCCAGAAATGTTCATTCAGGCCAACTCTTTCAGGCAATTGCTTAGCCAGTAGGGCCTTAATAATGTCGCGTTTAGTCATGACTGTGGTGTGTTTGTTTCCTCGGCCAACGTCTAAGGTGAGCCGCGAGCGCCCGACAGGGCGTGAGTTGACTCGACCGATTGGTTGGGCTGCTCAGGCTTCATGAAATCGGAAATACGAAACTCGATACCGGCATACGGTGGAAGGCCGCTGTCGATCTGGTAATAGAAGATAAGTCGACTAATACTCAAATCGGCGGGGGCGATGGAGAATTCGACGACTGTCGTCTCTTCCTTGTTCTTCACTGGTGAGAGATTGCCCTGAGCATCGCTTGTGAATGCTGATCGCACTACTCTTTCGGTGGTGCGCTTCACTGCTGAGAGCGACTTCGAAACCAGCGTCCCGTCCCTCGCTGTGGTTTGCAATTGGACGGAGTGGAAAGTCCGCAGTCTGCCTTGTGGAGCAAACTCCAACCAAACTCTCAACTCATTGGTTGCAACCTGCGCCGTCCGGAGTGTTGCGCCAAATTCGTTCTCCGCCTGCTCCTTGGAAACGTAGGTAACGAAGATGGCGCCGAAGCACGACAACGATGTAACGACCAGACCTGCTAGCACTGATATTATCCTTATCGTTCTCATGTCGCCTAACGATAGAGCTCAGCGATGGGGCGCAGCCCCGTTCGCTGCAGCGGATGGTTGGGTGTCGCTGCGAAACTCATGAAATCCACATGCCAACTTGGATGATCTGCCACTTCCCGCTTCTCTTCACCAGTGTAAGGTTGTCACCGTTCTGGCAATCGCCACTCTTCGGAGGTGCGACAGTCATCACGCGAACTTGAGTGGAGCTGAGAACTTGAATGACGTGGAGTTTCTGGTAGCGCAGCGACCGGCGCGAAACGTCATCAACATCATCCGCGAAAATGGCGTTTTGAATCGCACGCTGAACCATTTGAAAATCTGCGGCTGAAATGTCGCCCACAACCCGAATCCCGTCGGCAGGATAAACCACCGTCCCGTCAGACTGCTGTGTCGGCTTCACCATTGGATTCCCGGTCATGCCTCGCGGCGGCGTGAGGATTGGCGTCCCCTCAGCGGTGTAGTAATTGTCCGGACCGCCAACCGCCGCAGCCTCAGTCTGATTCGTGATGCCAGCCTGAGTTGTCGCAGTCGCGGCTGCAACGCAAACAGCAATAAGAAATGTCCTAGTGCCTAT
>JBAXAT010000171.1:0-4704 GCA_037142335.1 Verrucomicrobiota bacterium
CCCGACTCGACACTTGGGCTTGTCTAAGTGTCATATCTCACCGCAAGAAAGTAAGTCTCTCTGGATGGCGCACTTGTGGAAAGGTGCAGGTTTACTACAACTTTCTGCTCCTTCAATTACTGGCAAGTTTGGTGGTCAATATCGGCGTGGGATTGTTCAAAAGTTTTCGCATCGGTCTCGGAGTCGGCTTTTTCAGAGTTTGCGGAAGCTGGAACTTAAAGCTCTGCCTCATTTCGTTACTTTGACCTATCCAGACCATTATCCAACTGATGAACGTGTTTGGAAACGTGATTTGGATGTTTTTCTAAAACGTATTCGGCGGAAGTTTTCTAAGGCTTCTGGATTTTGGAAAATGGAACTCAAAGAGCGTCAAAGTGGTGAGCAAGCTGGAACAGTTGCGCCACACTTTCATTTGTTAATTTGGGGGTTGCCTGCGGCGTGGTCTGAAGAAGGTGGCAAACAGACGCACTGGGAGTTTGAATTGCAGTCGCAAAAAATGGCGATGAATGGAAAGCGGTTTCTTCGTCGTGAGGTGTGGCGTGGTGGCGAACTGAAACAGCTCGAACATCAGGGCGGTGATGCTGGTCTCGATGATGCGTCTGATTGTGGTCGCGTCGAGCGGATTGTTTCCAAGCGCGTGCAAAAGGGTGTGGCTGTCAATGTTGTTGAGTATTGGGCGTCTGATGGTGTTGCTCATTTGGATCTCCGTCTGCGGTCAATGGAAAGTGCAGGGTTGTTGTGTGGTGTTGGTGAGGTTCTGCTCGAAGAATGGATTTCTCTGACGTGGGCTTCTGTTGTTAAGTCGGATGACCCGCGACACGTTCGCGCTGGAACAAATTGTGAAGTGGTTCGGACTGCTGAAGGTGTTTTGTCGTATGCGGCTAAGTATATTGGTAAAGCTGATTCTGCTGCTGCTGGTCCCGTTGGTCGATATTGGGGAATTTTCAATCGCACTCAATTACCTTGGGGCGAGTTGGTTTCTATCGAAGTAACTGGCGAAATTGCTTACCGCATCCGTCGTATTGCTGCGCACTACATCAACAAGAATCGAAGGCGGCGGCCGCTTCGCCTGGCAAGTGGACGTGGTCTGTCTGTGTTCTGTACTGCTGACCAGTGGGCGCGTTTGTTACCTGATAAACTTGGTGGGGGTGGGCGCGTTCTCGCGCCGTTCCTTCCTTGAATAGTTATTGAGGAAAAAATGCCAACTACAAAAACTCAACCAACCAAGTCACGGCGCCGGAGCTCTCTGCGTGGTTGTGTCCCCTGTCCTACTTTTACAGAAAAATTCGAGAGTGATGCGGCGCGGCGGCGGTTTGCGGTGTTGCGTGATTGTTTGGAGCAGCGCGGATTTGCTAAGGCTTCAAGTCTGGCTCTGGCTGTGGTTGTACACGGTGTTGAGGATGCGAAGTCGCGTGTGGTGTTGGCGTTTTACAATGCCGTTTCGGATGCAACAACACGGTGGCACAACACTGATATTCTTGATGAGGTTTTTCATCGATCGACATTCAAGCGTGTTTCTCGTCGTGTGAAATCGGTGGCTCGGAGCAAAAAAGTCGTCGCCTGAGAAGGGCAACGAAAGCGGCGGCTTGGTGTGGGGTTGTGGGAGTAAGATGAATCGCTTCCACAACCTCTTTTTTTGTGAGCGCGGGTGGTGGTCTGTTGGGTGTTCGTCGTTGCGGTCGCGCGCGGCTCGGTGGCGTTTCTCTCTCGTAGGCTTCGCGTGTGAGTGGCCATGCTTGCGCAAGCGTTTGGTATTCGTGCGTGTGTGTGTGTTGTTTCGGGACAGCTCGCCAGAACGTCAGGCACTACGCCACCCTTAAAGGGTGGATGTTTCTGCAGCTTTCTCGGTTGACATCCTCACATAAAAATGAGAGATGAGCCGTGTGAATAGAAAGCATCATGAACATACACTGATACCCTTTGCGGGGTCAAGTGTGTTGACACCATCGCACCCGATGACGCTTGGGACTTCTTCTCATTGTTTCATCTGGTGTCATGAATAAGCTCACCTCTACCCTTTCACACTCTGACTTCATCGTTGAGCGAGCGCGTGCTCTGTTTTGCACTACTTCAGACATAACGAGTGCATGTTCGCTATTGTGCGACGTTAATGATTAATACCTGCGCTTTGGTTGTTAAGATTAATAATTTGACTGGTTAGTTAATAATTAAGGGTTTGCCATAGCCTTGCAATCCTGTTGCCAGCCTTGAAATCTCCAAAGATTGGGAAAACCTTGACACTGATGTGGTTTGACTGGTTGCACACGGCAATCATTACCATCGAGAAATTCACATGCGCCAGTCTTGTGTTCCATTAACATCAAACCGCGTCGGTCAGGTGTAAGTTGGGTATGTTGCCGTATGAAGTCCTCCACTGGCAAGTTGAGGTATTTCGCGAGCCGGTCAATTTCTTCACTGGTCACGTGCACTGGTCCAAGCCAACGACAACAAGCCGCACACCGTTGACACTCGTAAGTTACCGACATTGACGATACCGACTTATAAGCGCATTGGTGGAACTGTCGTGGCAAAGTCGCGGATCACTGGTGGCTTGCAACTCGATGACAATTTGTTTTGCCAAAACCTTACCTAGCTCAACGCCCCACTGGTCAAATGAGCCGACGTTCCAAATCACACCTTGCGTGAACACCACGTGCTCATATAGCGCCACTAGCTTGCCAAGCACTGCCGGTGTAAGTCGTTCGGCGAGCAGCGTATTCGACGGCCGGTTGCCTGCAAATGTACGATGCGGCACGAGCCAGTCAGGTGCACCATCGGCTTTGACTTGCTCGGCGGTCTTGCCAAATGCCAGCGCCTCGCTTTGCGCAAACAAATTGGCCATCAGCAAATCGTGGTGCGTGACCGTCGGGTTTAAGCTTCTGGCAAAACCAATGAAATCGCACGGGATGAGTTTTGTGCCTTGGTGGATTAGTTGGTAGAACGAATGCTGACCGTTAGTACCAGGCTCGCCCCAGTAAATGGCGCCGGTCTGATAGTCTACGCTCGTGCCATCAAGTGTGACCGATTTACCGTTACTCTCCATTGTCAACTGCTGGAGGTACGCCGGGAATCGTTTTAGATATTGGTCATACGGCAACACCGCCATTGTCTCTGCGTTGAAAAAACTCGTATACCAAACTCCCAGCAACCCCATCAAAGCCGGTATGTTCTGTTCGAATGGCGCAGTCCGGTAATGCTCGTCCATTGCATGGAAACCGGCTAGCATTTCGCGAAAATTATTTGAACCAATGGCAATCATCGTCGAAAACCCGATTGCCGAGTCCATCGAATACCGCCCCCCTACCCAATCCCAGAACCCAAACATGTTCACGGTATCAATTCCGAATTCGCTCACTTCTTTCGCGTTGGTCGAAACCGCCACAAAATGTTTTCCAACCGCTTGCTCGTCGCGCAACGCAGCCAGTAACCACTGGCGAGCCGAATGCGCGTTGGTCATCGTTTCCTGCGTCGTAAAAGTTTTGGACGAAACGATAAACAGTGTCTCATCGGGTATCAGGTCGCGCGTTGCCTCGACGAAATCGGTGCCGTCCACATTGGCAACAAACCGGAACGTCAGATCGCGCTGGCTGTAATGTCGGAGCGCTTCGTAGGCCATGACAGGCCCAAGGTCTGAACCGCCGATGCCGATGTTAACAATATTCCGAATCTTCTTGCCGGTGTGCCCAAGCCACTTGCCGTCACGAACACGTTCGGCAAAGACGGCCATACGGTCAAGGACGGCGTGAACTTCCGGTACTACATTTTTTCCGTCCACAATAATACTGGCGGCTCGCGGCGCGCGCAAGGCGGTATGCAACACGGCGCGGTTCTCGGTGAGATTAATCTTATTGTCGCGGAACATCGCCTCAATCCGGTTACGCAAGTTGCAATCCTCTGCCAATGCGACTAGCAAGCGGATAGTCTCGTCCGTCACTCGATTTTTTGAGTAATCAAGGTAAAGCCCTTCTGCCTCGACGGTGAGTCGTCCACCTCGTTTGGAATCATCGGCAAAAAGTTGCCGGAGATGCACGTCTTGGACTTGCCGGTAATGCGCAGTGAGCGCTTGCCAGGTAGCACGCTGCATCAAATTAGCCATGGCTCGCCAAAAACCTTTCAGCATCAATCGCAGACGCGCAGCCTGAGCCTGCAGCAGTAATGGCTTGACGGTAGATTCGATCCACACAATCCCCTGCCGCGAAGACGCCGGTAGCACTTGTAGAGGTGCCGTGCCGGCAGATGATGTAACCGTCAGTGTCGCGCTCAATCTGGCCGTCAAAAACAGCTGTGCTCGGCACGTGGCCAATGGCACCAAAAACACCGGCACAGGCTAATTCGCTGACCGCGTTGGTCTGGACATTACGGAGTTTAATACCGGTAACCTTGTCCTGTTTCACGTCGAGGACTTCAGTGACAACACTATCCCAGACTGGTTGAATCTTGGGATTACTCAATACCCGGTCAGCCATAATTTTGGAGGCACGGAGTTGGCCGCGCCGGTGGATGAGATAAACCTTTGAGCCAAAATGCGTGAGGTAGGTCGCTTCTTCGCAGGCGGAATCGCCGCCACCGACAACGATGAGCGGTTGGTTGCGAAAGACCGGTAATGCGCCATCGCAGGTGGCACAATAGGTCACACCTTTGCGCTCGAGTTCTGTTTCGCCGGGGACGCCGAGATGACGGTGCGACGCGCCGACAGCAATGATG
>JBAXAT010000172.1:0-4672 GCA_037142335.1 Verrucomicrobiota bacterium
GACGGTCACGATTGGCGGGACGGAGTTCATTATCGGACGTGACCCAGAATGCCAATGGCAATTGGATTTGCCGTCGGTCTCACGCCATCACGTTCGAATTTTTGCGGTGGCTGGCCAATGGCGAATCCGCGACCTCGGCAGTTCCAACGGCACGAAACGGAACGGACAAGAGATTGAGGAAAGCGAGTTGGTAACCGGTGACAGACTTTCGATTGGTGATGTGCCGGTCATATTTGAAGATGGAGTTGTGCCGGCGGTGGTGACCAGCGAATCGGATATCCAAACGATTGTCACAGAGATGAGCCGGAAAACGCGGCTGATCGAGGCAGAAATCGGGAAGGCAATCATCGGTCAGAAAGCCGTTGTTATGCAGTTGTTGACGGCAATCATCTCCAAAGGGCACGTGTTGATGATTGGGATGCCAGGACTGGCGAAGACGATGATGATCCGCACGCTTTCGGAGGTGCTGGACCTTAAGTTTCGCCGGATCCAGTTCACACCAGACTTGATGCCGTCCGACATTACCGGTACTGACGTGCTCGAAGCGGATGAGGAGACTGGCAAGAAGGAATACCGGTTCATCAAAGGACCGATTTTTACAAACATCTTGCTGGCCGATGAAATCAATCGGACACCGCCGAAGACGCAAGCGGCATTGCTCGAGGCAATGCAAGAGCACCGGGTGACTGCCAGCGGACAGACCTACCAGCTCGACTTGCCGTTTTTCGTGTTAGCAACGCAAAACCCGCTTGAACAGGAAGGCACGTATCCTTTGCCTGAAGCGCAGCTCGACCGGTTTATGTTTAGCGTCTACATTGATTATCCGGAAGAGCATGACGAAGAAACTATCGCCAAGGTCACAACCGGCCAGCAGAAAGTCGATTTGCAAAAAGTTTTGACCGGTGTGGAAATCCTCAAGCTACAGGAAGTCGTACGCGGGATGCCGGTATCGGATCACGTCGTGAAGTTTGCCACACGCCTCGTGCGCTCGACGCGGCCGGGTGATGCGCGGGCGCCAGAATTTATTAAAAAATGGATTCATTGTGGCGCCGGTCCGCGTGCCTCACAATTTCTCGTGGTCGCCGCCAAGGCGAATGCGGTGATTGCCGGGCGTTTACTAGTGACGGCAGACGATGTGCGCCAAGCAGCGCGGTCAGTGTTGCGCCACCGGATGTTCACTAATTTCGCTGCCGACTCTGAAGGTATGGATACTGACAAGATTGTTCAGAAGCTTTTGGAAACAGTGCCGGAACCCGGCGAGAAAGATTATTGAACTCGGCAGTGCATTCCAGCAGAATGCGGTGAGGAGAATTTATATGACCAAAGATAATTCAGCAACCGGTCTCAAGGGTTGGATCGGTTACCGGCCACAAATCAAAGTGCTCGATTGCACTATCCGCGATGGCGGATTGATGAACGACCACCAGTTTGATGACGACTTTGTTCGCTCCGTCTACAACGCCGATTCAGCTGGTGGCGTGGATTTCATGGAAATTGGCTACAAGGCATCGCAGAAGGCATTCAAGCGCAATGAGCACGGCACGTGGAAATTTTGCGATGAAGCTGACATGCGGCGGATTGTTGGCGAGAAAAAGACCGGTGCGAAGATTTCGTTGATGGCCGATGCCGAGCGAACGGATTACCGGGAAGAAATTCCATCCAAGGACAAAAGTGTCGTAGATCTAATCCGGGTTGCTACCTACATTCACCAGATTCCGACTGCGCTCGACATGATTAAAGACGCGTATGACAAAGGTTATGAGACAACGCTCAATCTCATGGCGCTTTCGACAGTGCCGGAAGCCGAACTGGATGGAGCGCTGGAACTTCTCGCAGAGTCGCCGGTCAACGCGATCTATGTTGTGGACAGTTTCGGCAATATGTACAGCGAACACATCCGGCATTACGTCAAAAAGTTTCTCTCGTTTGCCAAACCCGCCGGCAAGGATGTTGGCATCCACGCGCACAACAATCTCCAACTTGCGTTCGCCAACACAATCGAGGCTGTGATTCTTGGTGCGAACTATGTGGACGCAAGCATCGCCGGTCTTGGGCGAGGTGCCGGTAACTGCCAGATGGAGTTAGTCTTAAATTTCCTGCATAACCCCAAGTTCAAACTCCGTCCGATTCTCGAATGCGTCCAGAATACTGTCGAGCCGATGCGCGAAAAGTTGCGCTGGGGTTTTGCGATTCCATACATGATTACCGGCTGTCTAAACCGGCACCCGAAAGCTGCAATGGATTTCATGGAAAGCGAGCAGTACCGTGAGATCACTAAGTTTTACGACAAAATTGTCGAGGAGCAATAACCACACAGAAGCGTGTGCGCCCTTAGCTCAACTGGATAGAGCATTGGTCTTCGGAACCAAAAAAGGCACTTTTTGACGATCTCGCATTTCGCTTAGGAAATGCATGAAACCCGTATGGATAAAAGGCGAAATCGACTTTTCAACTTTCGCACTCAGTTGCACATTGTGGCACTGTTTTGCAAAGAAAATGACAACCAATGCCAACCAAAATCGCTTGACCGATGGTGGGTCTGATCGTGGTTGGCACTGAGCACTGAGACTGCCAACCTTCGCCGTGATTGTGGCACCGGCGGCTTACTGTGAAGCAAGGCGGGGCGGTGTGGCGGTCGTGGTTAACTCACGCGGGCAGCACAGGCACGACAGGCGCATTGTGTTGCTTGTCGCGTGCAATCGTTTCCTGAATCTGTTCAAGCATCTTCGGTTGCGTAGGAAAGATCGACGAAGGGGTGATGTCTTCCACATAATCGAAACCGATCACATCCGGTCCATCCGCTACGAAACCAAGTATCGACCCCGGATTCTTGAGCGTCGGGAACATCATACGCAGTTCGGACTTGTCACCGTTGATGTGACGCAAGAACATGTGCACATTGTTGATCGACATTGCAATCATGTGCAGCGAGTCAACCAACCCTTCCGGCTTCCAGTTGATAGCGCACCGCTTGAGACGCAAGTTCCCTTTGGGTGCACGAGGCACATCGACCGGCACGAAGAACCGCGAGCCGAACTTGCTTCCCTCAAAATGATGTTCCGTCCCATCGGTTGCCTTAAATTTCATATTCATGAACCCACCGGCGCTTGCCCTGAAACCGTGTTTGATCGCGTTATACTCCGACTGATTGCCATCGTACAAAAATTGCTTAGCAAGGTGTTGCCACACGTCGCCGAATGCGGCGACGTGTTCCGGTGTCCCTTCTGGTACCTGAAATTGGTTGATAATTCTCGCCAGCCCATGCCACGAGACTTCCGACATCTTCAACAAGTGCAGCAGCGCAGTGTCCTTTCGGTTTATGGCGGCGACAATCTCCCGCAAATCTTGCGTGTTACATAACGGCAGCCAAGCAACTATGGCATTCGGGGCTTGTAGAGTCCCGGCTAATAGCGCCAACAATGCCTCAACGCCATGATGGTACGCCAGACGCAGAGCCATTGCCGCACGTCCACCGACCTCGCTGTCTTCGGTCTTGTCGCCGTGAGTGTCGCCGAGATAGGAAAAGAACTCGCCGTTAATGCCTTTGACAAAGGCCAAGTTGTCGTACTCCAAATTCGATCCCGATATGGAATACGCCCGATTGTTGACGGGAAAAATGATCGTCTGTTGATTCATTCGGCAATCAGCGTGTCGCTACCGGCGCCGACGGTTTGCTCTTCAGGCTTTCTTTGATTCTCGCCCATCTCGTAGCGAACTTTAAGTCTGTGAAATCAAGCGCCGTATTCCTCCACGTAATCGTTCTGCACAATCCGTCCAAATCTGGGAATAGGGTCTTACGAGAAATATTGAGGTCGTGAAGTTGTACCTTGATCGCTCGAAAATGTTCTTTGGGTATAGTGCAAATGCGAGCGCCTAGCGCTTCAATGGTGAGTTTTCCAAAGAGGTCGATCATAGAGCGGTTGTCGTAGTGACTGAATTGAGGATGTAACGTAAAACAAGACGCTTGAGCTTGAATACGCGAATCGAAATGAGGCGGCACTACAAGTTTGAAAACGTCCTTGTCTATGGTCGCGCCGAGTTCCATCGCGTCCAACTCATCCTCGTTGATAAGTTCAAATTTAATGCCGCTTTCATAAATCTGAAACTCATGCACTTTGCCTTCATACACGTCGGAGTCATAGGGTTGCCCCTCATTCTCGACTGCAAAATAGAGCGCGGCCAACGGATTAAAAGTCCAGTCGAGTAGCCGGGTGGGGAGTCCATAATGCTGTGCCAAAGTCATCCACTCGATTTCTGATGTGGGAGGGCGGTCAATATGGGGTCGTGCTTCCCGCGTAAAATCACCCAAAAGTCGTTTTTCAAGTGCTATTAAGTCTCCTCGCGGTACATCCTGTCGGTACAATGATGGCCGTAAGACCGTTAGAAAATCTGTATCAATCTCAGAGCTATGAAACTTCGCGACCTGTCCCCGGTAAATAAATGAGCAATTGTCAGGTTCAGCCATTTCGATGAAATGCAGGAAGTCGATCACTGACGTTATGATTGTTTGGTCTTTGGTCATAGCCGTGAGTCTAACCGGAGCAAAGCGAAGGTGCAATCGTTGCGCGTCACCTTCGCCACGGTTGTCTGCAACCCCCACCATGTGTAATCGGGCAGCCACACCTTTCGCTCGTGCTGTTGTGGAACGCCAAGTCATCTGCAATTAAAAATA
>JBAXAT010000173.1:0-4656 GCA_037142335.1 Verrucomicrobiota bacterium
CGGCAAACGTGAGCGCATCGAGTGTGCAGTCCCAATATTCTTCCAGCGTCTCACTTTTCCAAGCGAACACCGGAGTACCGGCTTTCGCGATGGCAGCGGCAGCGTGGTCTTGCGTCGAGAAAATATTACAGCTCGCCCAGCGGACGGACGCGCCGAGTTCCACGAGCGTCTCAATGAGAATTGCCGTCTCGATGGTCATGTGCAATGAGCCGGTAATGCGCACGCCTTTGAGCGGCTTCTTTGTGCCGTACTTCTTACGAATGGCCATTAAGCCCGGCATCTCGTGCTCCGAGACGTGAATGGTTTTGCGGCCCCAATCGGCCAGCGAAAGGTCACGGACTTTGAAATCGTTTTTGATGTTCTTTTTCATAGTAATTAGCTCCCGAGTGCGGCGAAACATACTTGCCAAACACTCAAAAGGCAATGGTGTTTTTGAGTGGAAACCGCGCGGCGATTCATCAAGCCCCCACCCTACCGAATCCAATTCAAATTGGCTAGGAGATGCCGGCGCGTAAAACGGTATCTCCTCACTTTACTACGGCTGTGGGCTGTGATAATGTTTTTACACAATGATTATTCCACTCACCAAAGTACAACTCCGGCAAGATGAAGACGGCGTGTGGATTGCCAAGTCCAACCTCCTGCCCGGCTGTCATGCACACGGACGCGACCGGGGCGAGGCGCTGCTCCGCTTTCAACAAGCCGCGAAAGTCCATCTGGAAGCATTGTTGGAAACCGGCCGCCCCATTCCGCCTGCTTTCCGCGACAAATTCGTCCTCGCCGCCTGAGTCATGGGTAAATATCCGTCCTACAACTGCCGGCAACTGGAGCGTCGCCTGCGGGAAATCGGTTGCGAACTGCTCCGTACATCGGGCAGCCACCGGCACTATTCCAATCCGTTCCAATCCGACCGGCTCATCACGTTTGCATGGCATCCCGGCGATGTACCGCGTGGCATTATTGCTGACATCGTCGAAGACCTCGGCATCACCCGCGATCAATTCTATTTCGGCAAGTTCTGACCTCGGCGCAAAGCTTGACCGGCTCCTACCATCTGTCACCATGAGCTGATAGCCTGTCCTGAGCTTGCCCAGCTTGATGCGGGGTCTGACCGAAGGAAAGGGTCTCTGTCGTTTACGGCAATGGTCGCCCTAATCTTCTCAACACACCGCAACAGATTCTTCGTCAGCTCGTGTTCTCACACCAATACCACCATCCATGCCGACGTAGTTGCCGGTGTCACCTTGCTATATGAAAGATTGATCTGATTACTGCGAGACCCGGCTTATGATTTACTGTGGAAGTACCGGGCAGTACTTGCACCGAGATAAATCCACGGCACCAACGACATGATTTTGTCAGACTTCTGTAGATTGTGCTTCGCGCAAAGTAACCGGACGTTTTCAGTAGTCAGGCTACTGCCACCTTTTGAAAACGGAATATCGTGGTCGTAGTGCAGATTCTCAGTTGAACCGCACTGGACACATTTACCGTCATCACGACGCCAGACTTCGACTTTGACATGAGTCGGAATAATGCGCGTATGCGATAACTCAACAATCCGTCCGAGTGGCTTCTTCTCAACCGGTTTGAGGTGAAACTTGCAGACCTTCCGTTTACCGTCGGACACAATCTCGGCGTCCGCCAACTCGAAAAAACCCTTGTAACACCAAATCCCGCGCGCGATTTTCTCGTACACTTTCACCAATTCAGCATGTTTCCGTAAACCGCTGCGATAATCCATTGCGGCTCGGAAGAATTTACCATTTTCCGTCCATGAACCTTTCGGATATGCCAGCGGTTGATCAACTGCCTTCGGATCAGGCCCGCCACGTGTACGCGGAACATCATGACCTTCGTAAATCAGCGTACCAGTTTCTTCATCAATCGAGTCAGCATACGGTGCGCCCTTGCGCACAGACATCAACACAACCGTATAGCCCTTGCCTGTATCGTAGTTCATCCCCTTCTGCAGCGTAGCTTTCTCAACGTGAACGATGTCGTGATAGGAAATGATGTCATCAACGTTCATGGCGCGGCCAGGATAACAAAAGATTTCTCCCTCACAAGGCTGTAGTTCAAGAATGGCTAAATAAAATGGCTACAGTTCCCGCTCGCGCTTTCGGTCATCCATCAATGTCTTCAAGACACAGAAGCCCTTGAGTGAGCCGCGTAGTGTCTTTAGGTATTTCGGCGTGATCGGTTTCAGAATGATATGATCGCCTTCAGCATAAACCTGCACCCGCGTGCCAGCGACGATTCTAAACTTCTTGCGCAATTGGATAGGAATGACCACCCGCCCTTCCGCGTTGAAACGGACGATGCATGTGACTCGTGTTGGCGTCATGATAAAATGGCTTACAAACTCATGTGGCTGGTGAGGGGGCTCCAGTCGCTTTGGCCGGTGCTGCCGCCGATGGCGCGGATTTGGACATTGTATGTCGTGCCGGGGGTCAGACCGTTGAGTGTCAGCGCACGGGAGTTGGTGAGCAAGTTGCCGCTCTGCCATGGGCCGGGGGTGCCATCCGCACTGAGTGCGGCATACCGAAGTTCGTAGCACTTGGCGTGGGCGATGGGTTCCCGGAGTTTTACTAGCAGTTCGCCGGTGTGGCCGTTGAGAAGGCGAAGGATGAAGGGCACGGCCACGGGGGTTTGCGCGCGGCTGGCGCTGACTGCCGCGAATCCACTGGAGAGCAATGCGGTCAGACTGCCATTGCAATTGTCTTCCACATAACCAGCCAGCTTCCGCAACAAGGTCACCAAGGCCGCGCGCTTGGCTTTCTTGACCGCGGTGGCCAGGGTGCCGCCTTGTTCTTGGGCGACTAGGGCGTCGCTAAAGTCGGTGATGGCCGTTTGCAAGTCCGATAACGATACGGGTGGATTGGGGAAAGCCGGATTGCCAGTCAGTCCTTGATGGATGACATCGGCGAAGGCCTTGAGGGGATTATCGGCGGAGCGATCAAAACTGACTAAAACACGGGGACGAGTTGTCATGGGTGCTTTCTTGGTTAGTGGTTGATGGTTTGGGGTACAAATGGTCTGGAAAAGCCTGTTTTTGAGACAAATCGGGTTAAATAAGGCTCAAATGCGGTTAATTGAGCCTCGGACAAGCCTTGATCTGTCACGGAGCAAGTTTGCTTTGTCACGCAACAAGTTTGTTTTGTTATATAGCAAGCTTGCTTTGTCATAAAACAAATTTGTTTTATGGTAAATCAAATCTGTTTTGTCACGAAGATAATTTGCTTTGTCGTAGAACAAACTTGTTTTGTCATGCAACAAGCTTGTTTTATCACATAACAAGTTTGTTTTGCCGTAAATCAAGTTTGATTTGCCATAAAGCAAGTTTGCTTTGTCGTAAATCAAACTTGCTTTGTCACGGACAAGGTTAAGTCCGTGACTGAAAAGGTTACTTCCCTGATAGAAAAGGTTAAGTCCGTAATGGAAAAGGTTACATCGGTAACGGACAAACCTGCCGATGCGTCGGACTTAACCTTGTCCGTGTCAGAAAAGGTTACCGGCGCGACGGGAAAAGGTTGGTCGGTGACGGACAAGGTTCTGTCCGCCATGGAGACGGTCGCCTACGTGACGGACATGGTTACATCCGTACCAGAATAGCCAGCCGAACTAACGGAGAGATGCCTCGACATGCTCGGCATGACAGCCTTCGATCTCCCACCTCCTACCGGAGCACGATCACGTCATGCAGATGAACGACACAAGCCCATCCTCTTCGTCGCCCAGCCGGGAAATCAGATTGACGCACTTGAATCGTCGTCCTAACCTATCCCTGCAAACCGGATTACAATGAACACAAGCTCTGCTCAACATACTTGCCGGCAAATTCTTTTCTTCGCCAGTCTCATCATACTGGCCGAAATGAATCCGGCTTCCGCTCAAGATTGGACCTGGACCATGCCAAAGATTCAATTTACTCAAACGCATCCGCAAATCGCCTGCACCGCCGAGGAATTGGCGCGGCTCAAGACAGCGTATGCAGGCAAGGGACCGGACCATGACGTTGTGGCGGCAATCGTCACCAAAGCCGAACAGGCCCTGACAAAGCCGCTCACCTTTCCACCGCGTGGCGGTCAGCACAACCAATGGTATCAATGCGAGCATTGTCAGACTGCGCTCGTGACGGTGGATGACACGCATCACAAGTGCCCCATCTGCGGGAAGATTTATACCGGCGCGCCGTATGATGATGTGATCTTCTTGCACCAGCATTACGCAAACCTCCGCAATCTCGGTACCGCGGCGTGGGCGTATGCCATCACGGGACGGAAAGAGTTCGCCGACTTCGCCGCGAAGGTTTTGCTCGGGTATGCCGACCGGTACGAGAAATATCCGTTCCACTCCAACAACCTCACGCAAGACAAGAGCGGCGGGCACCTCTTCGAGCAGACATTGAACGAAGCACAGTTTCTGGCGACGGAGATTGGGCCAGCTTGGGATCTGGTACGCGATTCGGACGCGTTCACGCCGCAAGACCGGCAGACCGTCCGCGACGGCCTGCTGCTGCCAATGCTCCAGACCATTGCCGGTCATAGCGCCGGCAAAAGTAACTGGCAGACGTGGCATAACGCCGCGTTCATCTGGGGCGGCGCCGGGCTGGACGACGCGAACTGGATCCGCCGGGCACTTGAAGATCCGGCA
>JBAXAT010000174.1:0-4656 GCA_037142335.1 Verrucomicrobiota bacterium
TGTACACCACCGTAATTACGGCGGCGATTTATCTCTTCTAACGCATTGCTTTTACCAGCGCTCCAGCTATTCTAGCTCGCGTGAAGAACGATGTCGTTGAGGTTCACGTTCGTGGCGTCTTGCCAACGGCCAATGGCTGCGCGGTCTTTATTGGTAACGACGATAAATGCTTCGTCATCTACGTTGACCACAGTGTCGGCGCAGCGATTACGATGTTCATGCGTAACACTCCCAAGGAACGACCTCTGACTCACGATTTAATCGGTCATATTTTCACCGGCCTCGGCGTTAAGGTCGAGCGCGTTATCATCAACGACCTCAAGGCAACCACTTATTTCGCACGCTTGATTCTCAAAGCAGAGAATGAACTTGGAAAAAAGATTCTCGAAATCGATGCGCGCCCCAGCGATTGTATTGCATTGGCGGTTCAGCAAAAGAGTCCGATTTACGTCACCGCTAAAGTTTTTGATGTAGTCGAAGACATGACGGAAGTACTCAACCGCATGAATCAAGAAAGTACCGAAGATTCGAGCACACCAGAAGAACCAAGTGAATAGTTTCCGTCAAGCGACGTACCGCAACTCGCCACGTGCCGCAATCAATCCCAATTCCGCTGCATATTGTTGAAACCTTGCCACTGCCTGTTTCTCAGCCACATCTAAATCATATCGTATCGACTGCGTTAAATACTCCCGGCGGAATTCCGGAGTAGCTTCTGTTGTGGATTGAACAATCTTTTCAAGATTTGCTAAGCCGTTGGCTTTGGCCATCAAAAGTAGATTCCGCAATCCAGAATCATTGAAAACACCGCGCTGCCCAGCCCACACGGCAAAAACAAATGGTAAACCGGTTAACTTCTGCCAGGCCGCGCCTAAATCTAAAACTTCAACCGACTGGTAATCAGTAAGCTGCGCACACCGGATCGCCTCGTCGCCGATTACAAGCATCGCTGTATGTTCATCAGGTTGGGCATTAATTGGACGCGCATAAAATTCTGGCTCATTCTGGTAAACCATTTGCAAAAGAATCCGTAACAGCATTACCGACGAACGTGAAGCCGTATCGACGGCGATGCGCTGGAGCTTGGCAATGGGTTCCCGGTGAAATAGCAACACACTTTGAACTGGGCCGTTTGCGGCAATGGCGATGTTGTCAAGGATGTCGTATTGATCATGCTGCAATACCTCTGCGACCGGAACAATTCCGACATCAAATTGTCCCTGATGGAGCAACTCTGCAAGCCGGGATGGCACTGTAGGAATCACCTGATCTTCGATTCCATAAATTAACGGTCGAACATTCAGGTACGGAATTGAACCAATTCGCCAACTCATTTACTGGCTCCAACTGTCTGGTAGAGCGAATCACGTTGTATTGGTTCCCGGCCGGCTTCGCGGATAGCGCGCACTAATTCCGCTTGTGCCATTTGCTGCGGTGTTTGCGCGCCAGCCATGTGGTAGATTTTTTCTTCGATAATCGTGCCGTCAATGTCATCCACACCATAACTCAAAGCGACTTGGGCTAGCTTCATACCCATCAAAACCCAATAAGCCTTGATGTGGTCGATGTTGTCCAGGTAGATACGCGCGATGGCCAAAGTTTTTAGCAGGTCGTAACCGCTCGGTCCCGGTAAGTATGCTAGTTTAGTATTTTCTGGATGAAATGCCAGCGTCACGAATGCCGTGAAACCGCCGGTCTCGTCTTGCAACGCCCGCAATTGCCGGAGATGATCCACACGGTGCGCCGGCGTCTCGACGTGCCCAATCAACATCGTACAAGTCGAACGCCCGCCAAGCTTGTGCCATGTTCGATGGATATCGAGCCATTCTTCCGCGGACTCTTTCGCATGACATATAACTTTCCGTACCGCTGGATCAAAAATTTCTGCACCGCCGCCGGTTAGCGACCCCAGCCCCGCCTCGCGCAATGCCGCCAAGGTTTCCGGGATGCTCCGCTTGCCGACCCATGCAAGGTGTTTGATCTCAATTGCGGTAAACGCCTTCAAATGCAACCGAGGAGCAAGCGCTTTCAACTCGCGCAACATCTCGATGTAGTACTCCCACTTGAACGACGGATGCAGGCCGCCAACGATATGTAATTCCGTGATGCCAAGCTTGAGTGCTTCGCGCGCCTTTTCAAGCATTTCTGGCAGGTTGTATTCGTACGCCCCGGCATCGCGACGGCGACGGTAAAACGCACAGAAATCGCAATCGAGAATACAAAGGTTGGAGTAGTTGATGTGCCGGTTGAGAATGTAGAAAGCCCGGTTGCTGTTCTTACGTTCGCGTACCAGATTCGCCATCACACCGATTGTTGCCAGATCGTTCGACTCAAACAACCGCCGGCAATCGGCTTCATCAATCTGCTGGCTTGCCTCCACCTTCTTGTAAATGTCGCGTAATTCTGAACGCTCAATCAATTTTTTCATCGCCAAATTACATCCGCTACAACTGCCAGCAGAAAAACCACGCTAATCACACCGTTGACACGCAACGCCGCCGCGTTCACGCTGACTGGGTCACCGCGTCGTGCAAGCCGGTGTTCGTACACCAGACCCGCCGCGATAATGACCAATCCCGCAAAATATGCCCAGCGCAATCCCGAAATCAACCCGAATCCAACCAACATCACCCACATCACTCCGTGCGCCCAACGCGCGAACCGCAAACTGCCGGTAATGCCCCACCGGACCGGTAACGAGTGCAAGCCGGCAACCTTGTCCGCTGCCAAATCCTGCGTTGAATAAATGATATCAAACCCGGCCAGCCAGAACACTACCGCGACCGCCAGCACAATTGGCGGCCAAGCCAATTCCCCAGTCACCGCCAACCACGCTCCGACCGGTGCCGCCGCCAACGCCAAACCAAGAAAAAAATGCGTAAAATTCGTAAAGCGTTTCGTCAGCGAATAAAAGCACACAATCACCAGCGCCACCGGCGACAGAGCAAAGCAAATCGCGTTAATGAACCAAGCGGTAACAATCAATCCACCGGCACTTAGACACGTAAGCACATGGGCGCTCTGTACTGTAATTCTGCCGGCCGGCAAATGTCTCCCAGCCGTCCGCGGATTCTGCGCATCGAACTTTCGATCTACAATCCGGTTAAACCCCATTGCTGCTGTCCGTGCACACACCATTGCCGCCAAAATTAGTAACAACACTCGCCACCCCGGCCAGCCGCCCACCGCGACCGTCATTGCCGCCAGCGCGAAAGGCAAAGCAAACACGGTATGTGAGAAACGGACAAATTCAAAATACTTACGGATCATCACGGATACCGGTAGTTAGCTCATCCGAACCGGTAATGTTTGCGGACCGGTTTGAGAACTTGCCACGTACACGACAGCCCGGCCGGGAAGGTAACGAAGTCGCCTTTCATAATGGTAATCGGACCGCCAGCCGGCGTCACGATCACCTCACCGGCAAGGAAGTAACAGAGCTCCTGTTCGTCGTAATACCACGGGAATTCCGAGATTTCCTTCTCCCAGATGTCCCATTGCAGGACACCGAGTTTCTCAAGGTAAGACAGAGACGGTTGATGTACGATTTGGATGTCCTTCATAACCCCTCTAGCCTGCTCCTAGTCCCCCTCCAATACAAAGAAGCGGCCAAAATAGTGCGATTATAATTATCGTAACTTCTAGAACCAAGACGACGAGGAATATCCAATTCCGCAACCAAGCACGCGGATGCAAGTCTTTCCAGACAACAAGCACTGCCTGTAGCCAAAATATCAATAGCCAGCCAGCCGCAGTCGGCGACAAAACAATGTGCGTGAAAGTAGGTATTATGTTAGGCGTGAGTAGGTCTGCATAAATCTGAAGAAATTTCGGCACGACAAACAACCACCAAAGCCCGAAAACAGTGAACACGCTGGCTAGAATATACGATGTGGTGCGAACTTTCATTTCGACAAGAGCGATTCTAGCAGCTTCTTTAATTCTGTCAGCTTATCTTCCGGGCGGATTTTCGTGAAACGCGGGAACTTGCCGGCGGTTTGGAAGAGGATGCCGCGCTGGCTGAGCATAATTTTATCGTCCTTGGCTTCGACAACATCAACGTGGGCGCTACCGGCGTAAACTTTGATTTCGGCGCATTGAAGAAGCAACCGGACTTCGCGTGGTAACTTGCCGTACCGGTCGCGGAATTCGTGGCGCAACGCTTCCACTTCCGGGAACTCCACAACGCCGGCAATCTTCCGGTAGGCTTGGATGCGGAGGCGGTTGTCTTTGATGTAGCTGGTCGGGATGCGGGCGAATGTGTCGCCGGCTTCGTCAGTCATGAAATCGAGTTTCATCGTGACTTGCGCGAGGCGTTTTGGTTTTTCGCCTTTCAGACGCGCGACGCTTTCTTTGAGCAGTTGACAATAGAGGTCGAAGCCGATGGCGGTGATGTGGCCGGATTGTTCCGCGCCAAGGATGTTGCCGGCGCCGCGGATTTCAAGGTCGCGCATCGCGATTTTGAAACCGCTGCCGAGACTGCTGTATTGCTTGATGGCGCTGATGCGTTTGCGGGCGGTCTGGATGAGTTGCATGTGGCGCGGGATGAGGATGTACGCATAGGCCTGATGCTTGTACCGGCCAACGCGGCCGCGAAGTTGGTAAAGGTCGGCGAGACCGAATCGGTCGGCCCGGTCGATGATGATGGTGTTGGCG
>JBAXAT010000175.1:0-4611 GCA_037142335.1 Verrucomicrobiota bacterium
CGAAGCACTGAAAAAATGTCGTCAGCCACCGGATTTCAATCCATTTGGATGGAATAACGGTTAATTTAGATTGATAACAAGTCTAAATAGAACGTAACTCAATCTATAACTACTTATTAACAATAAAATTAGATTGATTATAAATCTAAATAGATTTATAAGCGTCCAAATTAGGTTGATACTCTGTCGTCGATGACTGATTTTTCGTCAAAATCCAGCGATTTACTGTGGAAAGGCTTGAATTATGAGTGATGCACCACTGACTCCGTCCAGTTATCCACTGCTGAACCGTGATCTCCTGATGCGCGCCCTTGCCAATCCGGCGCGCTGGACTATCATGAAACTGATTTCGACCGGCGAAGGAATCGGCCCCAGCGACTTGGGACGGATTCTCGGTTGTTCCGGCTCGGCGGCCAAGAAGCATCTCGAAATGCTCCGCGAAGCCGGTATCTGTGAGCGCGGCCGGAGTCGGACATACCGGTTCGTATCCCGGTTTCAACCGCCGCCCGGCGGCCCGCTGGTCATCGACTTCGGCCACTGCGTTGTCCGGCTCGATGTGGCAGCGCCGGCAAGTTGACGCCCGCAGTTTCTTAGTTCCGACTCAAGCAGACCGGGTGTTTGAGCCTATCCTAAAACGTTCGGCGCAGGGCTCCGTAGATACCCCATTGAAACGCAGGCAATAAGATTTTAAGGCTCCTTTTCGGAAGTGGTTCTAAGCATACAAGCGGCTGTCTTAGGATTTCGGCCGGTGAGCGGAACATGCTAGTGATCCACCACCCACTGCTGAGGTCAGCGAGGGGGCGTGGGCGACGATGTCTGGATCGGATGGCTTCTGCGACTTGGAGGCGTCATGGCTTGTATTTCCCAAGTGTGTCTTCCACTTCTTTCCGCTTCGTTTGGAGGTCACTCAATAAAGTCTTGTAATCTCCGCTCTTGGATAATGCATCACGAAACCAAGTTCTAAACTTTGGCCAATCCAGCTCTTGGTTATTCTTCTTTTCAAGCTCCACTATCTGCTTTTGAAGCTGAACATACTTTGGATTACTCTCAATGAGAGCCTTAGTATCTTTATCCGACCACTCAAAGTTAACAAACTGGGAAACTCCATTTGTCAAAATGATGCGATTGGAATCGTGCTCCAGCAAATATCGAAACCGTACCGTGTTCTGTTCGATGTAAGCTAATTGGAGGTCACGCTGAACGGTTGCAATCTCTTGGAAATTGGGAGATATCTGCATCACCAACTCCACCAAACCTCTCTGCCAGCCTTCTTGAGCCGCTGCGTATTTCGTGCGTGCCTGTGTTGCAATGTCGTAAAAACTATCCGCACTGGCGGCCAGTGGCGTGACAATGGCTAAAAGTGTCGCCAATAAAATTGCCTTAAACATGTTCGTCTCCATAATGATGTCCAGCATATTTACCGCTCGACTTCATTGTGGCAGGTTTTGTGAAATTCCCTTGCTCCCCATATAAAGAATCTGGCGGACGGTTAGGCAATCTTTTCACGCTTAATCCTTCCCCCGCATAACAACCACAGACCTACGGCAATAACTGAATAAAGCATGAATGCAGCCACCCAGCCCCGCCAATCAACTGGAGATGCGGCAAATCCAGAATCAGCGCTCTCAAACAGACCGGGAAATAAAATTCGTGGCAGAATGAGCCAAATCCAAAAGACGATATAAAAGGGATACGCAAATAAAAAAAAGCTGCCCTTGTAATGTGAGTTTAAGACATCAATAATTTCTGCAAGCAGGGGCGGTAACACCACTAAACATAAGAAGTGCTTGAACAACATTCCCGGATATTTGAGATTTAAGCGGTACATTCTGCTAGCGATTGTGAAACTCCAGTATAGCCAAGTCAACTAAAAGCGGCGTTTCTTAACCATCGGCTAGCGGGGGATATTCAGCCGAACATGCTGGCGATTGGCACAATCTGAAAATGATCGGCGCATTGCTTTGGCGTGATGCGGATGCTAAACTGGCGTTGTTGTTGGTGTGGTAGCGTCCGCCCCGGGTGCCGCCGAGACGGCGGCTACTACATTTTGTGAGTTGTGAAAAATTGATGGAAGTCGTGCTGGGGTCTCCGTTGATACCCCCCTTGAAACGGAGACTCGATGCAGGGGAGTTTTTGTCTTTAAATTCCCTGGCCGACGCCGGCAAGCCGTTCGTCGTCGCCCTGCTCGCGCAAATCTCCAATCGCCCGGTCCTCGTGGTCACCGACGGCCTGAAGTCTCAGGAAGCATTTTTTAACGATCTACAAACTTTCCTACCGGGCGCACAGTTCTACCCCGCTTGGGAAACCTTGCCGCACGAAGATAAACTACCGCAGGCCGACACAATTGCCGACCGGCTCAAAACACTCTCCAAACTCGACGCGCCGGTCACGGTCGCTTCTGTACAAGCGTTGATGCAGCGAACATTCTCTGGTAGCCAACTTACCGCGTTAAAATTTTCACTCGCACTTGGCCAGCGCCTCGACCTCCAAGATTTCTCCGACCGGCTCACCGCACTTGGCTACCAACCAGAGTTTCAAGTCAATGAGCGTGGCGACTTGGCGGTGCGCGGCGGCATCGTGGATTTCTTTCCGCTCGACCGCGATTTACCGGTGCGAGTCGAACTTGCCGGCGACGAAATCGAATCCATCCGCAGCTTCGACCCGGTCACTCAACAATCCCAGGATAAGCTCGAATCGTTGACCGTGACACCCGCTGGTGAACTCGGCTTGCTGAAGAAATCGGTCGAGGCAACGACGCCACTCGTTGATTTGCTGCCGCGCAATGCGTTGCTCGTTCTGAATGAGCCCGACGATTTGCTCATCGCCGCCGACCAGTATGCGCGGCAGATACCGGCAGGAGACCGGTTCTTTGTGCCGTGGCAACACACACTCGTTGCCGGCCTGACGACCGTTCAACTCACCGAAGCCATCGCGCTTGATCCACCAGACAACTATTTGAATCTCCGGTTAACCTCGCTAGATGCCTTCCGTCCGCTTGATACGCACGCATCAGTGCCAGAACTCGCCGAGACAATTCGCCGGCAATTCTTTGAGCAGATGGAGCGTTGGCTTGCCGACGGCTATCGACTGCACGTGTTGTGCAGCACTGCCGGCGAGCAACAGCGTTTTGAAGAGCTTTGGCGTGAGCATGCGCCAGATCGGATGGTCAGCGCAACGCTCGGATATTTAAGCCGTGGTTTTTTATGGTCTGACGCAAAGTTGGCGGTGATCACAGATTCGGAAATCTTTGGACGCTACAAGCCGGCCCGGCCCCGGCAGAAATTGCACGCCACTTCGTCACCGGTGGCGGATTGGACGGAACTTGAGCCGGGCGACTATGTCGTCCACATCCAGCACGGCATCGGAAAATATCTGGGTCTAAAATTGCTTGAAGTCAGTGGCACACGGCAAGAGGCGTTAGCTATCGAGTACGCTAACGAAGCGCGGTTGTACGTGCCAGTTGATCAGGCGCATCTCGTGAGCAAATACATCGGTGCCGGCAAGCGCGCGCCGAAGTTGCACGAGATTGGCGGGACATTGTGGCAGCGACAGAAATTTTCGGCGGAACGCGCGATCATGGATCTGGCAAGCGAGTTGCTCGAGATCCACGCGGCGCGGGCGACGTTGGAGGGCCACGCGTTTCAGCCTGACACAACTTGGCAGCGCGAGTTTGAGGCGGCGTTTCCGTATGACGAGACGCCGGACCAACTCACCTCGATTGAGGAAATGAAAGCCGACATGGAGGCGAAGAAACCGATGGATCGGCTGGTCTGCGGTGACGTTGGCTACGGGAAGACGGAGGTGGCAATTCGAGCGGCATTCAAAGCGGTAATGGACGGGATGCAGGTCGCGGTGCTGTGTCCGACAACCGTGCTCGCGGAGCAACACTGGAATACGTTTCGCGAGCGCATGGCCGGTTATCCGATTACGGTGGAGATGTTATCGCGTTTCCGCACGCCGGCAGAGTCGAAGAAGGTTGTGAAGCTGCTGGCGGAAGGCGGCGTGGACATCGTCATCGGGACGCACCGATTGCTGTCGGCGGATGTGCTGTTCAAGAATCTCGGGCTCGTGGTGATTGATGAAGAACAACGTTTTGGCGTGCTGCACAAGGAGAAGTTCAAGCAACTTCGCAAGCTTGTTGACGTGATGACGCTCAGCGCCACACCGATTCCACGCACGCTTTACATGGCATTGACCGGCGCGCGCGACATGAGCACCATTGACACGCCGCCGGTCGATCGCTTGCCGGTCGAGACCATTATCGCGCCATATGACGAGCGACTCATCAAGCAAGCCATCCAGCGCGAGATTAACCGCGGCGGCCAGGTTTACTTCCTCCACAACCGTGTCAAGACCATCGACGCCGTGGCAGACCGGCTGCGGACACTGATGGATAATGCGGCCGAAATCACCATCGACATCGGCCACGGGCAGATGAGCGATGACGAACTCGAAACTGTCATGCACCGGTTTGTGAAAGGCCACACCGACGTGCTCGTCTGCACCACGATCATTGAAAGTGGACTCGACATCCCCAACGCCAACACCATCATCATCGACCGCGCCGACCGGTTTGGACTAGCTGACCTCTACCAACTTCGCGGTCGCGTC
>JBAXAT010000176.1:0-4573 GCA_037142335.1 Verrucomicrobiota bacterium
CATTATCAAGCGGCTTCTGCGCAAATTGCTTTACAGCTTCCACTTCCTCTTTCTCATCACTCGTGAACATACCAGCACCCACACACAAGGCACATATTAGGATCGGCCAGAAGACTAACCCGATGATAAATAGTACGAATAATGCCCAAAACATACCGATGGTTTTCAACTTGCTGCGGTATACGTCCGCATCAAACCTTCCGGTGACTTGCCATGTTTTTTCACGGGTTACAAAAACCACTACACCCAGCATATCCAATTTGTCGATGGTGCTACCTTCTGCGTCCAATTTTTGCGCATTCAACCAGACCTTGATATGATTAGGTTGCTCTAGCACTTGGAAGCCTGCATTTCGGTACTCCAAAGCAACGAGACCAATTAGTTCCGGTCCGCCAACTGATTCATCTAATTTAGATTTCTTAGGAATTCGCTTATTCACTGAAAGGGAGAAGTTTCTTGCACGCTTGTAGTAACGATAGACAAACGATTTTCGCAGCTTTAACTTCTCAATATCGTAGGCATCGAAGACTTCTCGCATGGCTCGTGAAGAGAGCACTTCCGTGAAGGCTTCATCATCCGAATCCACAGCCGCAACAGCATCGCCAAGTATCTTTGTCTTCTCCTTTTCAAACTGTACCTCGGAAAGAACCCCCTTTTCACGCAATTCCTGCAACTGTGTTAAGTGTTTGATTTGGTCGTCGGTCATAAGTTTTGCCTTTTTTAGTTGTACTTGTGGGACTCGGGCTTGGTCTTACTGAGATCGTAGATGCGGAGTGTATTTATTGAGTTCCTATAGATGTTCGGAGTCTTGCCAACCTACCGCCGCGCCTGCCGTAGTCGGCTCTCGATAGTAGATAAGTCCAACTTGAATTTTGCCACGATCTTCTTCTGTTTCTGCGTGAAAGAGTCCGTCGCACAGCAATGATCTAATATACGAATGTAAAGAGCCAAGGCTCGCTCGCTCGGACTTTGCGGCATGTTGTGACTTTTTTGGTAGCGGCTATAATTTTGCCAAAGCTCCTTGCCTCCCTTAGCCGGATCAAACGCATATTTACCGATTTTCAAAACATGGTGTTTATCCAAACCTTTGATGCCAGTCTTCTTGGTCTTGCAGACGAACGGCTCATATTGTTTCAGTGCGGAATCAAAAATAATCTTGGCAACTTCGACAATGTCGTAGCAATAACCAAACGACCAATGATTTTGTTGTCGATGTTTTTTTAAATAAGTTCGTAAACGTGGATGAAGGACGTTTTTAGCTAGCCATGTACTATCATTTGAAAAAAGTCTTGCGATCACACTATAAGCCTTGCCCGTCGTCCATCCCTTGAACAAATCAGGCATCACACACCGTTTTCGAAGCTCTCTGAACACCACAATCTCTGATTTTGTGCTCACGTTGTTTTTGTCTCCTGTTCTATTTTCATAGAAATCGATGGATCAAATCCATTAGACCCGAAGAATCTTCCATCGGACGTGCGAACGCCCAGTAGAACATCCAGATGGCATCACCGAACGAAACGAAGATTAGTTTTTTCGCCCCGCCAGATTCACGTTTGGCTATCGCCACAAAGCCGATACGGACGCATGCCAATCCCATGAGAAACTCAAGCACATGGTTCGAGGTTAAGATGAAGATCGCCCACATCAAACCATTAACACCCCAGCCCACCCATAGCGGGATTGGCGCAGTTATCTTTGCCAACCAACTTGGATTTACCGTTTGTTTTTCTGTCTGATTATTTATGTCGTTCCTTCTTGTTGTATTTTGCTCTCCGTTTATTTGTTTTTCTGTGTTGTGGATTGTTGGTGCTTTGTCTTCATTACCGGTGCTGATACACAGACTCGATAAATTTGGGTTCGCCCGAATCATCGTCTCTGCCATGGCTTCAATAGCCTCACGATTAGCTTGAAATACGGCTGAGATTTTTCCGTCTCGTAGTCCAAATTCATCCTGTAAAACGTATTCCGTGATTTTACAGTTAACACTTCGCCCATTGACCTTCGCAGGAAAATGGACGCCATCGTCTTGCTCGCTTTGTAACTTAGGAAATGTAATTAGCAGATTCATTGGAGGGGTGGGTTCTATATACTCATATGGCTAACCAGATCGCTCCAGTCGTTGTCCCAAGTCTTGCCGCCCATAGCCCGGCAAGCAACCAACTTGGTTGGCTGCTTGCCGTGAATTATGGGTGATCGATTGCATCTTGGTTATGTGACTACAACGGTGATGGGGGCGCTGGATTGGCCTTCGCCGGCATCGTTGACGGCGGTCACGGTCACCTGCACCGTCGCGCCAGCCGGCAGACTATCAATCACCAGTTGCGTGCCGGGCGTGTTCTGCACTTTCACCGGCTTCGGGTCGGTACCGGTAATTTGCCGGTAGTAGTTGAACGAGTTGGCGCGACGGGCACCGGCTAGTTGCACCAAGACCCGGCCGCTGCCAATCGCACTGGCCACCACGTGCATCGGGAGTCCAGGTTGCGCGCCGTCGGCGGGCCGGTTCAGGCCAAAATCGTACCAGCGCGGATCGTCATCGGAAATGCACTCGCCAATTTCTTCCACTGCCGACCGGTAACAGGCCTTAAATGCCGCCACTGCATTGTCGCGCGGCATCATCTTCGTGGCGCTGTTCGATAACGCATTCGCCACCGCTTGCCGGGCGTCCGAGAACGCCTGATACCGCGTCTCCGCCAGCGCGGCGGTCACGGTCAATTTCGGCGTGGTCACTTCCATCGTCGGGTTCGCCGTGAAATACGCCGCGAGTCCGCCGAGCGCGGCAAACCGTTTGTCCTGAGTGCCGGGCATGCCCACTGTTTGGTCCGGCAACCCGGTCGCGATCCACGCGTCGCTCCATGCGTTGCCGAGCGACAACGAGATCACTTTGATTGCAGCGGCAATGAAACCCTTGGCGTTGCTGTCCGCCGTCCGCAAAAGTTGGTAGGCAGCCGGCTCCGCGCCTTGGGCGGCTTTGAGGGCGTTATTGGTGGTGATCAACGCGTCCAGTTTGCCGCGCACGGTCACCGGGTCGTTCTTCTTGATATTGATGTTGACCGCGTCTTGCGTAAGTCCGTCGTAAAGGTCTTCGCCGGCTGCAATCAATTCGTCGATCCGTTCAGGGGTTGGGTTCGAGGCCACGTTCTTGCGTCCTTTCTTTTTGGTTGGTGGGTTGGGTGGAACCGGCGGCGGCACATAGCCCGGATCGCCCGGTTCCAAGACATAACTTGGGTTGCCCCAGCGGGCATTCGGGTCGCCCCAGCGCGTCCCGTCGCCCCAGCGCATGACTCTCAAGGCTAAAACGCCTCCAATCGCGTAAGTGGTTAATATTTCGGCGGTTAATAGACTCGGAATCGTGAAAACGGCGGTCGTTGAGGTCGTTCGGAGTCTCGGAATCGCTCCGGTGACCGTCGTTTTGGTCACCCAGAGACTCCTGATCGTGCCGGCGACGGACGTTGAGGTCAGCGGGAGACTGCCAGTCATGCCGGCGACCGCCGTCGAGCCGACTGGTAGTCTGCCAGTGAACCCGGTGACCGACGTGGAGGTGACCGGCAGTCTGGCAATCGTCCCGGCGACGGACATGGAGGTCATCCCCACACTGGCAACGACCACGCCGCCGGCCGGATTGTGCGCCGGTAGTCAAGATCGGGACTCCAAAGACGGACCGGCCAGAATGCCAGTCGGGAAAATTTGCTTTAGAAGGCGGGGAGTCTGTCTGTCTGTCTGTCTGTCTGTCTGTCTGTCTGTCTGTCTGTCGCAACCGCCGTGCCAACTTCGCAAACAGCGGAAAGTTTTATCGGCATTATCTTGGTCGGCAGCATCGCGTTCCTAGAACGCGACGAGTTTTAGAAAATCGCACCGGCTCTGTCAACGCAATTCCCGAATTACCGGTTCAGTCAGCGTCGTTTATCGTAGCGGTGTCGCGCTGCGCACCAGCGTGCGCTTGAAAAACGCCACGATGTCATTCCGGGTCAGGGCGGCGTCCCAACCGTGGCCAATGCCGGGAAGAATCTGAAGTGTTGCGTCCACGCCGGCCGCCTTGAGGGTTTGGTAAAAGTATTGGGTTTCTTCCACCGGCACCACGGTGTCGGCAGCGCCGTGGAGTAACAGCATCGGCGGACAATTGGCGGAGATATGTGTCTGCGGACTCACCAACCGGGCGAGTTCCAGCCGTTCTTCGATTGGCGCGCCGAAGTAACGGTGCACATTTCCAGCAACCCCGGGGAACCGTGACTTGATAGCAGGCCGCGCAAACCAGGAAAAGTCGTGCGGTGCGCCGCATTCATCGCAGACGGCCTGCACACAACTTGAAACACCGGCATTCCCGCCATCACCTTCCAGTTCCGCAACATCGCCGGATGTACCCAGCAACGCGGCGAGATTACCACCGGCAGAATGTCCCCAAACGCCAATCGCATCCGGTGAATATCCATATTGTTCGGCATTGGCCCGCAGCCAGCGCACCGCCGCCTTGCAGTCGTGCGCCGCGGCTGGAGCAATTGCCTCGCTGCTCACCCGCGCCTCAATGGACGCCATCGCAAACCCGTGTTCGGTCAACCACCACGGCGCGTGTTCC
>JBAXAT010000177.1:0-4543 GCA_037142335.1 Verrucomicrobiota bacterium
AAGGACAGTGAAGAGGCGCGCGATCGGGCGTTGGAAATTTTGGAAATGGTTGGCCTGCGTGACCGAGCATTGCACAAGCCGGGCGAGATGTCAGGCGGTCAGCAACAGCGCGTCGCGATCGCTCGCGCCTTGGCTAACTCACCTGACATTTTGCTTGCGGACGAGCCAACAGCAAACCTCGACTTGCGAACCGGCGAGGAAATCATCGAATTATTTCGCAAACTCCGCGACAAACTTGGCGTCACAATTATCACCGCGACACACGACCTCAAGATGCTTAAGGCCTCCGACCGGATCGTCTGGATTGATGACGGCCGGCTGGCACGAATTTCCACACCAGCTGAAGCTAACATCGAAATTGGTGAGGTGCATTGATGGAAAACCACCGCGATCCACTCGCAGCAGTTCCACTCAAACCGACGAACGTTGAAACGCGAGAAGATTCTCACGGCCGGTTGCATCTCTGCCTGACGCCACGGCTCGGACCATGGCAACGCCGCATCGCTACCTGGCTCCGATATGATTACACCCGCAAGCTTGAGCTCGACGAAACTGGCACGCAGTATTACCGGCTTGCAGATGGCACGCACACGTTGACGGCTATCATCGATAAATTGTCCGCACAACTCGGCCGAGATCGTCAAGAAGTCACCACGATGGTTGTCACATTCACAAAGATGCTGATGACCAGAAATATGCTTGCCTTGAAAATTTCCGTGAAACCATGAGCACTCTCGACATTATCGCTCGCGCGGTTGCGGTAACCCGCAAGTACACGCTCGGTAAGGAAATCGTCTGGGCATTGCAGGGCGTGTCGCTCGACATTTACCGCGGTGAATATCTTTCCATTATGGGGCCGTCTGGCTCCGGCAAGTCCACGTTCTTCAATATGATCGGCGCGCTAGACATCCCGACCACCGGCACGGTTGAATTCATGGGCGCCGATCTCTTTGCGCTGCCGGAAGACAAACAGGCGTGGATCCGTTGCAATAAAATTGGTTATATCTTCCAAACTTTTAATCTCGTCACCGTCATGACCGCGCTCGAAAATGTTTCACTCCCGCTGATTCTGCGCGGTGACGAACCCGCCAAAGCTCACGCTCGCGGCACAGAAGTTTTAGAATCGGTCGGTCTGGGACACCGGCTGCATCACTTGCCGCTGCAGTTGTCCGGTGGCCAGCAACAACGCGTTGCAATTGCCCGCGCGCTTGTTAATTCCCCAGCTGTTATTCTCGCCGACGAGCCGACCGGCAACCTCGATAGCAAAACCGGCCAAGAAATCATTGATTTGCTTCGTCGGCTCCAGCGCGAACAAAATGTCACCGTCATCACCGCTACCCACGATGTCCGGATGATTAACATTTCCGACCGGGTTGCGTGGATTCGTGACGGAAAACTAGAACGACTCGAAAACCGTGCCAACATCACCATTAAGTCTGGCCACATCGACGATGTGCACCCATCTAAATCGAGTCAGGGCGCGCATTAACTAACAAGTATTCCACTGGAAAACACAAAGAGCGTCCGCCTGACGGACGCTCTTTGCTTTGTTAATCGCAGTGGCTTATTTCTTACCGATGGCAGCGCGGACTTCATCGAGGTGACCGGCACTGCCGAGCACTTGATTCTTATGCGCAATCATCTTGGCGTACTCTTCCATGAACGGCACACCGACATCGCGCAGGTCGAATTTTTCGGGCTTATCGCGGAAGAATTCGCGGTGTACACGCGTCCAGAGAAGCCGGCCATCGGTGTCGATGTTAACTTTGCAGACACCCATCTTGGCGGCCGGTAGGAACTGGTCTTCCGGCACGCCGCTGGAATCCTTAATCTTGCCGCCGGCGGCGTTAATGCGGTCGACTTCATCTTTCGGGACGCTGCTGCTTCCGTGCATGACCATCGGGAAACCGGGGAGAAGCTTCTGGATTTCCTCGATGACTTCAAAGTGGAGGCTGAACTTTTTACCGGGTTCGGCCTTGAACTTGAACGCGCCGTGGCTGGTGCCGATGGCGACGGCGAGCGAGTCGCAGCCGGTGCGTTTGACGAATTCTTTAGCTTCGTCGGGTTTGGTGAGCTTCACGGAGCCGACGATATCTTCTTCAACGCCGCCGAGCTGGCCAAGTTCGGCCTCGACGCTGATACTCTTGGCGTGGGCGGCGTCCACAACGCGCTTGGTAATAGCGATGTTCTCTTCAAACTCGTGGTGGCTGGCGTCAATCATGACCGAGCTGTAGAAGCCGGACTTGATGCAGTCGTAGCAGTTTTCCTCGTCACCGTGGTCGAGGTGAACGGCGAATATGGCATCGGGATAAATCTGGTCGGCAGCGCGGATCATGCCTTCGAGGAACCGCTTGTCAGAGTATTTCCTGGCGCCCTTGCTGATCTGGATGATAAACGGGGCTTTGCTGGCAATACAGCCTTTGAACAGGCCGACGGTCTGCTCGAGGTTATTAATGTTGTAGGCGCCGACGGCGTATTTGCCATAGGCTTGTTTGAATAACTGGGCGGTAGTGACGATCATTTTGTTCTCCTAGTAAAACGGGGGATGTCGCGCACACTACTTGAGAAGTCCGACCCGGTCAAGTAAGAGCGCGGACCAAGCCAAACATCCTTACTTGGCCAGCAATCGCACTAGACTGATAAAATCGTCGTCACCCCAGCCGCTGGCCAAACCAGCCTCGTATAATTTCACTACCGCTTGTAATTGCGGCAATGGCCGGCCCGCGGTTGATTCCAGCGCCAGCCGTAAATCTTTTGCCATATGCTTCAAAGAAAACTGCGGAGACCAATCACCAGCGCGAAGTTTCGGTTCTTTAAGAGTCGCCAATCCCGACTGCGCGACATTGAGTTTGAGCGCATTAAAATACAGGTCATCGGAAATGCCGGCTGCGCGCGCGAACGTCAGGCTCTCGCTCAGCGCCTCAGCGATCAAGGCAATGTTCAAATTCATCGCCAACTTCAATGCTGAGGCACTACCAACCGGTCCGATGTATTTGATCGCGCGGCTCAATCGGGTGAGCACCGGCTTGGCGCGTTCCAATACTTGTTGGTCGCCACCGACATAAAAAACAGTCTGCCGCTGCTCAGCGGCGGGCTTACTGCCGGTAAATGGCGCTTCAAGAAATACGGCCCCAGTTGCTTGTACCTGTTCAGCAAACTGGCGTGATGCCGCCGGCGAAATCGTGCTCGATTGCATGACAATCTGCCCGGCGCGTAATGCCGGCAGGATTTGGCCGAGCACCTGCTGCACGGCCGGCGAATCGGCCACGACGATGATCAGCAAATCCGCTTGCGCTGCTGCCGTGCGCGCATCGCCGGTGTAAAATGGCAACGCCGGTTTTGCGGTCCGATTCCAACCGCGCACAGTATCGCCGTCACGGTGCAGATTTTCGGCCCACACTCGACCGATGATACCCAAGCCAAAAACACTGATATTCATAGCGCCGGCAGCATACAAACCGATTTCGTCGCCGGCAAGCTTGTGTTACTTTACCGGACATGCTCAACGACCAACGCGCCGCGCAAGTCCATCGGCTATTCGCTCGGATTGCGCGACGGTACGATTTACTCAACGATGTAATGACGCTCGGCTGGCACCGATATTGGAAACGCCGGCTAGTGAAGCGGGCCGGTCAACCGCGTGATGTCCTCGATTTATGTTGTGGGACCGGCGATATCGCGCAACGGTTTCGATGCCGGGTGGCCGGCGTAGATTTCACCGCTGAAATGTTGCAGATTGCACAAACTCGTCAGCCAGCCGGCATTTGGCTGCGCGCCGATGCATTGCGACTGCCGTTCCCGGATAATTCATTCAACGTGGTGAGCATCGGTTACGGTTTGCGAAATCTGGCCGACCTCGAAGCCGGTTTGCGCGAGGCGTACAGGGTGTTACGACCGGGCGGAAAACTTTTGTCGCTCGATTTCGGGAAACCGGCGGCAGCGTGGTGGCGCAAACTTTTCTTCGCTCATCTCCGGTTTCACTTACCATTGATGGGCCGGTTATCGTGCGGAGATCCGGATGCGTACGCCTATATCGTGGCGTCGCTGGAAAATTATCCTGGCCAGCACGGTGTCCGGCAATTGATGGAAATGGTCGGGTATCAGGACTGTGGGTTTGAGGAGTTTTTCGGCGGCGCGATGGCGATCAATTTCGGCATCAAGCAGCGTTGAATCGCCTTACCGGGAACACAAGTTGTCGCGTATGTATTCGAAGCTTTGCCCGAGCGAGTCGAACGGATCGCCTAGGCAGGTATCTTGTTCGACGATGAACCATTGGCAGCCGGATTTTTCCGCGGCGGCGACGATTTTTTTCCAGTTCAGGTTGCCATTCCCAATTTCGGTGTAAGTCGCTTTGTTATCCGACAGCACCGTATAATCTTTGAGGTGAATTATTGGTAACCGGCCCTTGAGCCGCTCGCACCACGCAACCGGGTCACCACCGCCGTGTTGCACCCAGTAAGTATCAGGTTCGCCTTGTAGATATCGCTGATCAGTTTCAGCATAGATAATTTCCAGTACTGACCTACCGGCGACTCGCTGAAAT
>JBAXAT010000178.1:0-4537 GCA_037142335.1 Verrucomicrobiota bacterium
CTTATTGCCGCTTGCAGGCTGGGCAAAACCGGCATTGATTAAGTGGCGGCCAATGTCATCTGCTTCCGCCATGAGGCGCCGCCAGATTGGCTCAAGTGCATCGCGTTCTACTTCCGTCTTTTTCTTGTTGGTATTAGATCGTGGACTATTTTGAAGAAGCTCTTCACAAAGTTGCCCTAACTTGACTGTGTCGCGCAGCAAGGGTGACTGCACGGCACTGGCAAGGTCATCGTGTGAGAGAGCAATTTCATAAGCGGTCTGTTCGCCAATCTCCGGTATTGCCAACGCAAATAACCAACGACTTAGTGGCATACTCCGAGATTGCTCTAACGCTTCAATTATCTTGGCTGCGTTCTTCGCGCCAAACACACGCGGCTTCTTGTCAGTTCCAAGATTGAGTTTGGCGAATTGTTCCACGGAAAGATCGAAAAGGTCGAGAGGTTCCTTCACCAGTCCGCGCTCCACAAGCTTCTCCGCCACAACGCCACCGAGGGATTGGATGTCGAGTGCTTTGCGCTGAGCAAAGAATTCAATCCGCCTGACGCTTTGAGCGGGGCAACTGGCGATATTCTGACAGCGCCACGCGGCTTCTAACTTCATTTCACCTCGTTTGTTTGACTGGATTTCCTCTTTGGCAATTGGTGCACCGCAGGCCGGACACTTACCGTAGATGTGATTAACGAAATCAAAGGGTCTTGTGTCTTTCGGGCGTTTGCTCAGGACCGGTTCGCGTACTTCGGGGATAACCATGCCGGCTTTGCGGATGATGACGGTGTCGCCGATGCGGATGTCTTTGCGTTTGATTTCTTCTTCGTTGTGCAACGTGGCGCGGGAAACAGTCGAGCCTTGGACGAAGACCGGTTCAAGCTCTGCAACCGGCGTGAGTACGCCGGTACGACCAACTTGGACGGTGATGGCCAGAAGTTTGGTTTCGGCGGGTTTGATCCAATGATCCGGTTTGAAGACAATCGCGTAACCTGGTGCGCGCGCCTTGGCCGGGATGCGGCGCTGCTGATCAAGTGAGTTGACTTTTACGACAATGCCGTCGAGTTCGTACGGAACTTTTGTGCGTAGGTCTTTGGTCTCATCATTACGGGCAATGATGTCTCTCTCATACCGTGTGATGATTTCGTCCATGTCCCGGCATTTCCACCAGCAGTGCGGCGTGGGTAGGCCGAGTGATTTAAGGAAGTCGAGGGATTCGGCGTGGGTTTTGGGTGACAGGCTGGAAGCCTGTCCAACTCCGTAAAAAACCGCGCTGATTGGACGAGATGCGACGATGCGCGGATCGAGTTGCTTGAGCGTGCCGGCAGTGGCGTTGCGTGGGTTTGGGAGTGTCTTCTCACCGGCGTCGCGGAGTTTATCGTTGAACTTCTCAAACTCGGCGATGGCCATGTAGGCTTCGCCGCGGACTTCGAGGGTCACCGGCTGAGGAAGACGAAGCGGGATGGCTTTGATGGTTTTGACGTTGGCGGTGATGTCGTCGCCGGTTTGGCCGTCGCCGCGCGTTGCAGCCTGAACGAGGAGACCGTTTTCGTACCGGCAGGTGATAGAAACACCGTCAATTTTTGGTTCGAGAACGTACTCGATGGTTTCGCTAGGCAACTGTTTCTTTACGGCGGCATCGAATTTGCGGAGGCCATCGAGCGTGTCGGATTTTTCGAGAGAGAGCATCGGGATGGCATGCCGGACGCTCTTAAATTCCTTGAGCGGTGCGCCACCGACACGTTGGGTGGGCGAGTCGGGTGTGACAAGATCGGGATGCTCGGCTTCGAGTTTTTGAAGCTCGGTGTAGAGTTGGTCGTAGTCGTAGTCGGAAATTTCCGGACGCGCCTCGACGTAGTAGAGCTGGTCATGCCGGCCGAGTTGTTGGCGCAGTTCAGTGATTCGCTGCTGGGCGGCAGTGCGACTCATGATGGTGGCCTCAATGCAATGACAGTCTGGCGGATGCCACAATGAAATGCAATCTGCGGTTGCAGTATGGCACTGGCTTTTGCGATAGCGTAGCGGCGTTGGTGGTCGAAAACCCGGTAGCGGCTAAGCCGTGGAGATGCGGTGGAGCGGACAAGATGCGCGGCAATTTCGGTGAGGAACTCGATGGTGTTGTCAACAAAGCACAACCACGCTGCCCAGTCTGTGGCCGTAGCAGCGCAGTGGAAAACAACAGCGGCACCGCGAATGAGGGCGGGATTAAGTTTTTCGCGGGCGAGGAGATCCTTTATCTGGCTCGGCAGCACGATGTTGTTCTAACGTGATTTGGCAAACAACACAAGAGCCTGCTATATTCACGGCGGATGAATTTTAAAATCCAAAAACACGTCGAATACGCTGCCGGCTATCTTGATCTGAAAATGTTTGATGAAGCGCTGCGCGAGGCCGATGTGGCGTTGGCGCTGGAGCCACACGATCCGCACGTGCTGGCGATTAAGTCGGCGATTCTCTGGGAGCAGAACCGGTTGAATGAAGCCGAACCGTTTATGGCGCAGCTCGCTGAGTTGAATCCACACAATACTGGTCTCTGGATTAACCTTGCCTATATCCGCCGGCGGACGCAATCGGTCGAGGCCGCCGCGGCGACGTTGCAACTGGCATTCAATGCGAATCCGCGTGATCCGCTCGCAAATTTTAATATGGCCTGTTACCGGGCTGTGCAGAACCGGCCGACCGAAGCGTTGGAATTGTTACGAAACGCATTGAATCTCGATCCAAAGTTGCGTGCGCTGGCCAAGGCCGAACAAGATTTCGATTCCATCCGCGCCTTACCGGCGTTTCAGGAATTACTCAACAAGAGCGGAGCTTGAGCCTGTCGCGCCACCGCTGCGAGATGTCGCGGAAGGTTATGCACCGAGTTTATAAGCTTCCGGGAGATTTTATAACTTATAATTCGGCCCGGAAACTTATAATTCAGCCCGGTAATTTATAATTTCTCTTGGAAACTTATAAAGCTCACCGGAAAGTCTCCGGTCGCGTTCGGAAACTTATAATTTCTCCCGGAAGTTTATAAAATCGGCCGTAAACTTAAAAAAAACATTCGGAAACTGTTTTGCGTGCCACGTCGAGCTTGTCGAATAAACGTTAACTGGCTACACTCCGTAATATGCCAGTGAATGAGATTTGACATAGGTAGCCACCATGCTTTTTAACTCATTCCAATTCCTGCTGTTCTTTCCGACGGTAACGATGCTTTATTTTCTGTTGCCGCACCGGTTGCGGTGGCAACTGCTCTTGCTGGCGAGTTGTCTGTTCTACATGGCGTTTATCCCCTGGTACATCGTGATTCTGATTATCACGATCCTGATTGATTACTTTGCCGGCCTCTGGCTGGAAATACCGGGGATTTCAGCGAACAGGAAAAAGGGAGTTCTAACGATTAGCATCGTTTCTACCTGCTTGGTTTTGTTCGTGTTTAAATATTTCAACTTCTTCAACACCAACTTTGCAGCCATTGCCCAGCTCCTCCACTGGAATTATTCGATTTCAGCACTGAAGATTATTCTTCCAATCGGCCTGTCGTTTCACACGTTTCAGAGTTTGAGCTATGTCGTGGAGGTGTACCGGGGTAACCAGAAAGCCGAGCGCCACTTCGGGATTTATTCGCTCTATGTGATGTTCTACCCGCAACTGGTGGCCGGCCCGATTGAACGCCCACAAAATCTCCTCCACCAGTTTTACGCTGAACACACTTTTGAATACCAGCGCGTCACGGATGGATTGAAGCTGATGGTGTGGGGCTTGTTTAAGAAAGTGGTCATTGCCGACCGGCTCGCCATCGCCGTCAATCAAGTGTACGGCAGCCCGCGCGACTATACCGGCTGGCCGCTAATTGTGGCGACGGTCTTTTTCGCTTTTCAGATTTACTGCGACTTCTCCGGCTATTCCGACATTGCAATTGGCGCGGCGCAGGTCATGGGCTTCCGGTTGATGGATAACTTCAATCGGCCCTATTTCTCCAAGTCCATTGCGGAGTTTTGGAAGCGTTGGCACATCTCGCTGTCCACATGGTTCCGCGATTATCTCTACATCCCACTCGGCGGAAACCGCGCCAAGACCTGGCGCTGGCAGTTCAATCTATTCATTACTTTTCTCGCCAGCGGTTTCTGGCATGGCGCAAACTGGACTTATGTGATCTGGGGGGGGGTAAATGGGTTTTACCTGATTTGCTCACTTTGGACTCGGAACTTTCGGCAGTCGGTTTGCCAGACCATTGGTCTCAACCGATTTCCGGGTTTCCATAAATATCTTCGGATTACCGTAACATTCTCCTTGGTCTGTGTGGCGTGGATTTTCTTTCGAGCAAACAACCTCGCCGATGCGTGGTATATCCTGACGCACTTGTTTCGTGGGTTAAGCCGGCAGTTAATTATAAAAGGCTCTTATTTTGGACAAGGCTTAAGCGCAAATGAGTTCGTAGTCGCTGTGGTTTCGATCTTGCTCATGGAAGGAATTCACTCACTACAACGACACCGCAAAATTCGGCATATGCTTTCAGAAAAGCCACTGGCATTCCGCTGGGCAATGTATTTGTTGATCTTACTTT
>JBAXAT010000179.1:0-4537 GCA_037142335.1 Verrucomicrobiota bacterium
TGGGCTCGCCAACGCCGGCAAGCGCGACAGCACCGGGATCTGCTTCATCGGCGAGCGTCCGTTCCGCGACTTTCTCGCCGGCTACCTCCCCGCGTCGCCGGGTCCCATCCTCACCCCTGAGGGTGTGGAGCTGGGGCAGCATGACGGGCTGATGTATCACACCATCGGCCAGCGCGGCGGTCTGCGGATCGGCGGTTCGCGCGGCGGTGAGGCTGCGCCGTGGTACGTGGCGGCCAAGGACGTCGCGCGCAACACGCTGGTCGTTGTACAGGGCCAGGATCATCCAATGCTGTACAGTAGCCGTATCACGACCGGCCCGGTGGCGTGGATCTCGCCCCCGGCCGCGGCCCGCTTCGACTGCCTGCTGCAGGTCCGTCACCCCCTGCCAGTCAAGCTTGAGCGCCCAGTCCTTGCGGTGCTTCATGGCCTCGGGCGTGCAGGCGTCGTACCCGAACTCGGTGATCCAGATTTCCTTGCCCGGCGCCGTCGCATTGCGCCAGGCGACCGCCTCGTCAACGACCTTCAGGTACGCGATGCCGGGGTCTTCGGGATAACTGCGGGTCCACGGGCTTTCGGAAGGGTTCTTGCGCTCGGCGGCGGCGTATTCCCACTCACGGTTGCGATGCACAAATAGGTGCCGCCAGAGTGGGTGACGAACGTGCCCGGCGTGTTTGCCGGGGGGACGTGTATCCGCGCCACATGGGACCTGCCGCGATCCGTCGGCGATGGCAAGGTGCTGGCGGAGAGCGTGGACGCGTTTCTGGCCGGGCGCGACTACCGGGTAGTGATCAAGGAATTCACCTCGACTATCCCGAAGCTGACGACCGACGAGTATCAGCAACTGGCCAAGGGCGCGAACTCGGCACTCAGTGTGCGCGAGTTGGTCAACGCGGCGGAAACGGCGTCCGGGCGGTGCTGCCATTGCGATTGCCGGGCGGCCAACGACTGCAAGCTGCGCATCTTCGGCGAACTCTACGACGTGGACACACGGGCGTTCAGTGGTAATCATCGGCGGGCTTTTGCGGTGATTCGCCAGCCCGGCGGCGTCATCTTTGAGCCCGGCAAGTGCATCTCCTGCGGCATCTGTGTCGAACTTGCCGCGCAAGCGAAGGAACCCCTCGGGCTGACGTTCATCGGGCGCGGGTTCGACGTGCAGGTCGCCGTCCCGCTGCACGGCACTCTCGCCGAAGGCTTGCAGAAGGTCGGCGCGGAATGTGTGAAGCATTGCCCAACCGGCGCGCTGGCGTTTGAGGATGACATCAAGCGTAGTTGTTGACGCCGACCGGCGTGATACTTATCGAGCACGAACAAAGCCGGGCCTGCGTCCGCCAAATAAGCGAAGTAATTACCGCCGGGGTGGTGCAATCGTTTGCCGTGATGGGACGCCGATACAGCGAATTGTTGCGCCAGCATATTCAGAAGGAATATCACTGCCTGTTTAGCATGGACAACACTGCGTTCAACTCGGCATCGCCGTGGCAGTGGCGAAGAAATTCGGCGTCACCCCACGCGTGACGGTTACGCACACATCTGCTGTCACCACTAGAAGTTCAGCCCGGCACGGAGACCGAACGTCACCGGCGCGCCGCTCTCACCGACGTAACCGGACGGCGTGGTGCCATAGTAAAACGCGACCGGTATGTAGTGGGTGTCGAAGGCGTTCTTAATCCAGCCTTCAGCGAACCAGTTTTTGGCACGCCATCCGAAACGGAAGCTCGCGAGGTTGTAGTTGCTCTGGCCGAATTGGTTACCGGCATCGTACTGGAAGTTACCGGTGACGTCGGCTTCGGCACGGGCATAAATCGCGCCAGCCTTGCAAATGTCCCACTTGTATTGTGTACCGGCGTTGACGGTGAACTCCGGCACGTACGGCAGATGATTGCCGCCAACGCTTTGACTACTCAATCCAACCATCGCGGTGCTACCGCTGAGGAACCTGGCGTCATCGACACCGGCACTGGCAAATAAATCCCAATTGCTGACAGGCCGGTAACGGAGTTCGAGTTCGGCGCCCTTGCTCATGGCCGCGCCGGCATTGGCAATGTAGTAACTGCCTGAATATTGCGCTAACTGGAGTTGCTGCCAATCAATATAAAAGAGCGCGAGGTTGACTTGCAGCCGGCGGTCAAGCCATTCGGTTTTCGTACCGACTTCGTAATTCCAACTATGTTCGGCGCCGAATGTCTGGCTGTTGCCGGCGGGCACTATGGCGGTGTTGATGCCGCCGGCTTTGTAACCACGTGTGATGCTGCCGTACGCCATTGCGGTGGGAGTCAGCCGGTAACTCAACCCGAATTGGGGCGTCACCTCATTAAAATCCTTACCGAACGACTGGGTTGGTGGCGCCGCCGGCGTGACATTGCCGCCAACGTTTTCGTAGTCGAAACGCAACCCGGTAATGAAGTCCAATTTTTCCCACGCGGTCAACTTTGTCTGGCCATACACACCGACGCCAGTCGTCTGTAATCTGGCAACTGCATTTTCCGCCGCCAGCAGCGGTGAATCGTATTTTTTATCCGAGTCGTAATCTTCCGTAAACATAAACACGCCGGCTTGCCAGCCGAGCGTGAGATTATTATTCAACTGCACCGGTTGACCTTTCGGCGATGCGATCCGAAACTCTTGCGAGAATTGAGCTTGTCGTTCAGTTTTGAGTTCGCTGCCATAAGACAAGCCGAAGAGCGTATTGGTCGTGTAACCGCCTGATGTCAGGTCACGCGTTTGCCACCAGACGCCGCCTGAGATGGAAGTCAACTCAACAGCGTCGCCCCGGTACCTCAGCAGCAACGTCGGCGCAACGACGTCCCGGCGGGTGTCACCTTCGAAGTCACGCACAACAGTGAACGGGTGCTGCCTGAGACTCGTTAAATCACCGAGCGCGTAATCGCCATCGTTGTCATGTTCGCCAGATAAAATCAACCGCACTTCGAACTGGTCACTCAGCTGCCACAACAATTGTACCTTGCCAAAGTAATCATTGCGCCCGTCGAGGCGGTGGCCGGTTAGAGAATTGATCGTGTACCCATCACGTCCTGAATATCCACCGGATAAACTCAGGCCAAGTTGATCCTTGAGAATTGGTCCAGAGATACGAAAATCACCCTCGCCTGCATTGTAATTTCCATAACTGCCTTGCGCCTCAGTAAGCCACGTATCTGACGGTTGCCGGCTGGTGATGTTAATCAAGCCGCCGACAGTGTTGCGGCCGAACAACGCGCCCTGCGGCCCGCGTACAAATTCAATTTGATCCACGTCGATTAACTGAATACTCGCCGAGTTGCCGTTGAGTTGCGGCACACCGTCGATGTACGTGGTCACACCGGGATTCAATGGCGTGCCGCCGACGCCACGAAAATACGGATTACTCAACTTCGGCGGACCGAAATCAGCCATGAACGCGTTCGGCGCGCACACCGCCGCGTCCTTAACCAGCCGCACATCGGAATCACGCAAAGTCTCTTGCGCCACAGGCGTGACACTAACCGGTATTGATTGTGCCGCGGCCGGTTCCTTCTCCGCAATTACTGTAATTACCGGTAACCGCGTGATCTCATTACTGGCTGACTGCGCTAATACACCGGTTGTGAAAATGACAGTAATCGCGACGATCCATAATTTCCATATTGTCATGAACGCGCAGTGATACCGGAATATTATTCGTTGCGCAAGGCCGGTAACAACGGCCCGCGCAACGCCGCCCACGCCGCCAGCCAACTCCTTCCCAACCCACCCACCGCCAACCCGGCAAGCAACGCAACCATTCCCGGCCCGATCCCGGCTCCGCTCGCCGTGCGCCACGACGGCAACACCGCAACCATTGCCGCCACCAAGCCGATGCCGATGCCGAGGATCACCAACAACCAGTGTTCGCAGACCACCAGCCAACGCAATGCCGAGCGCTGGAATCCAACCGCTTGCAACACCGCTAACTCGCCGCGCCGCTCCAACGTGTTCCGCGCCACCACAATCGCCAGCCCAACGCTGCCGAGCAATACCCCTAAGCCACCGAGCGCCTGAAAAATTGCGAGGTAAGTATTTTCCACTTCCAAAAATTCCGCCAACCGGCGAGTGGCCGGCGCGACCTCCAGACATTTGTCCGCCAGCACCGGCACCGAATCCATTAAGAACACCCGGTAACCGCCATCGTCAGGAAAATGTTCGACAAAACTTTTCTCCGCTAACACCAAACTCCCTTGCAAAATCCAATTCACAGCCAAGCCGACAATCCGCACCTGAAAAATCCGACCACGCGCATCAGCAACCGGCAGCGTGTCACCAACTTTCTTACCAAGTGACCAAGTCACCGTCGCCTCGTCACCAATCGCCGGCACCGCACCATCTGCCGGCAATTGCTCCAACAATTTCCATGACGCACCAAATGCGCCGCGCTTCGCCAATTCCTCCGGTCTCACTCCCAACAACTGTGGCTGTTGTGCGTGATTTAGATTCCGGCAGCTTGCGTCATCACCCGCGTGCAACCGTAGCATTACCGCGCCCGGTATTTGTTCGTACACCGGCAATGCCGATTGCCCGTACC
>JBAXAT010000180.1:0-4523 GCA_037142335.1 Verrucomicrobiota bacterium
CGCAAAAATCCAGCCCGGCGGACGGCTCATTGGGCTGGACGTTGACCCGATTGAGTTACCAAAGACCGAAGCCCGGTTGCGGGCGCTTGGCTTTGGTCCGGACGTACTCGCAGTGCACCGCAGCAACTTTGCCGGCCTGCCGAAGATTTTGGTAACTGAACAGCTTACCGGCGCGGATGTGATTCTAGCTGATCTTGGCGTTTCCTCAATGCAACTTGATGATCCGGGGCGTGGGTTTTCGGTCAAGCTTGCCGGGCCACTTGATATGCGAATGAATCCGCAGCGCGGCCAACCGGCGGCGGCGCTGTTGGAGCGCAGCGAGGCCGGTAAGTTAGCAGAATTGTTTATGGAAAACGCCGATGAGCCGCGCGCGGAGTTACTTGCCACTGCGCTCGTAGGGAAACGCTTTGCCACCACTCGGGCGTTGGCGGAAGCTATTCGCCACGCATTACCAGGCTCAGTGCTCGACGAGGAGCGTGAGGAGACGATTCGGCGTGTGTTCCAAGCCTTGCGGATCGCGGTGAACGAGGAGTTGACCGCACTTGGCATGTTTCTGCGGAACCTGCCAGCCTGTCTTAATGCCGGCGGACGAGTTGCGATCCTGACGTTTCACTCCGGTGAGGATCGCCGTGTGAAGAAAGCGTTTGAAGCCGGTCTGATCGCCGGCGATTATGCTGAAATTGCCGGCGAAGTGATCCGTCCATCGCCAGCGGAACGGTATGACAATCCGCGTTCCAGTGCCGCCAAGCTCCGGTGGGCACGCCGGTCATCCAGTTAGTTGCCGGAACCGGGATGTCGGTTATATTCCAGCATGAAGCTAATCTTAATTTTGGGAGGAGTGCTAATGTTTGCTTGGCTTTCGTGGGGATGGGAGTTGTTAAAAGTCGGGGATGCGGCACCGGATTTTTCTGTGGCGGCTAGCGATGGAACAACGGTCCAACTGAAGAACTATCTCGGCAAGGGACCGGTCGTACTCTATTTCTATCCGAAGGATGACACCCCGGGGTGCACGAAGGAAGCGTGCGGCATCCGGGATGATTTTTCGGAATTCAAAGGACTCAACGCGACTGTGTTTGGTGTGAGCTTCGATTCGGCGGAATCGCATCAGAAGTTTATTACGAAGTACAAATTGCCCTTTGTGCTGCTGGCCGATACCGACAAAAAAGTCGCGGTGGCTTATGGTGCGGCTGGTTCGAACAGCCTGGTGCCGTCACGGGTTACGTTCGTGATTGATGCACAGGGCAAGATTGTGCGTGTCTTCCCGAAGGTCAGCCCGGCGGAACACAGCGCGGAGTTGCGTCAGGCGTTGACAGAATTACGAAAGTAGCTGCCGATCTGTGCGCGGTCTCTCCTCAAAAATCAGCAGTTGCATGATTTCAGGTGTTTGTGTAGTAGTTGCGCCTTGGTCGAAACTTTAATCACTAACGGAGGAGCAGACACATGGCAAAGAAGTTGACGAAGTCCGCGACGCTTAGCGCATTGGCGGCAAAGACGAATCTGGCGAAGAAGCAAGTTGCGCAGGTAATGGACGAGCTAATTGCACTGGCTTACAAAGAAGCGAAGAACAGCTTCACGATTCCCGGTCTCGGCAAGCTTGTACTCGTGAATCGCAAGGCCCGCATCGGCCGTAACCCGGCCACCGGTGCCACTATCAATATCCCAGCCAAGCGCGTTGTGAAGTTCCGCATCGCGAAGGCTGCCAAGGACGCAATCCTCGGTTAAGAGTTTTTCGCAAGCGCGAAAACGAATGGGCGGCCCGGTAATTCCGGGCCGCCCATTGTATTTGTACCAAACCGTTTACTGCGCCGATTTCTTTGTAAACGCCGTGATGTTGCGGATGCCGGCCATGCGCGCCGCATCCACCACACCCACAATAATACCGTAGCCCACCGACTTGTCGGCGGAAAGTTCGAGAATGATGTCCGGGTTGTTGGCCTTCGCTTTAGCAAGCGCCTGTTCCAGTTTACCGGTGGTAATCTTGTCTGGTCCCAAATAAATTGTGCCATCCGTCGCGACTGTGATTCGCACCTGGTTGCTTTTCTGTTTGCCGACCTCTTCGGCGCTTTTCGCTTCTGGTAACGCCAGCTTGACGGCCGTTGGTTGTTGCGATGCGATCCGAAACGTCGTCGTGGCGATGAAGAAAATCAGCAGAATGAACAGCACGTCTACCAGATTGATAATCCGAATCCGCGGTACGAAAGGTGATTTGGTTGGCTCAAAGATGCGCATGGTCAGGAAGGATACAATCGTGCCAATAGTTCATCCACGTGCCGTTCCATTTCCAGCACGAGCATCTCAATCCGTCGTCGCAGGTACATGTAGGCGATCAACGCCGGCACCGCGATGGACAGTCCGGTAAACGTTGCCACCAATGCCTCCGAAATCCCGGCCGAAATCTGTGTCGGATCGCTCATTCCTTTGCTCGCCACGTCCGCGAACAAATGCAGCATTCCGTTCACCGTGCCCAGTAAGCCGAGCAACGGCCCCAACTCCGCGATCAACCCCAGTGTTGTCAAACCGCGTTCCATCCGCCCAACCACTTGCCGAGCCAAGGCCTGCACCGCCTCAACGTTCGCCGCCCGGCTCGATCCCGCGTGATCAAACGCCACGCGTGCGACTTCAGCCAGCACCGACGTATCAATCTCCGCCACCGCTTTCACACGGGCGAGTGCATCTTTATCGAGCTTTCCGTGCCGGTCGATTGCGGTGGTCATCGCCGTTGAAACCAAGCGTTGCCGGCGCAGCACCCAGCAGCGCTCCAAAATAATCGCCAGCCCCGCCACCGAGCACACCAGTAACGGCCACATCACAAACCCACCATTTTGAAACCAATCTGGCATTGTCATTCTCCTTAATAATAAAACGTAAACATAATCTCCCGCGCATCACTCCCAATCAAGCGCTTCTGAGCGTCAGTATAAGGTGCGAACGGAGCAGATTCTACAATCGCTTTTTCGCAATACAACCCCAAATCAAACCCGACGTTGTTCTCCTTGGTTGTCATATTTGCTACCGTCCCGTCGGCGCGCAAATCAAATTGCAACACGACCGTACCGGCGTGGACATCCATCCGTTTCTCTTCCAACACCGCATGCCAACGGCTCTGCACCGCAAAAATCAGCGCCTTATCATATTCGCCAAACAGACCACCGGCGACATTAAATGCCGAGATGCCGATGCGAGATACGCCCAGCGTCGTCGCCCGTGACTTCGCAGTCGCAATTGCACGGTTGGAGCCGGCTCGTGATGGTTTGACCGGGTGCGCGGGTTCGACCGGCTGATCAAGCATTGCCATTTGTTTTTTGTCGTCAACTTTCATCCCAGTCTCAGCCAATTTCTTTACCGGGTCCGTCTTCTTCTGCGAAACCGGTTGCGAAGTGGCCTGTGGTTTGGCGGGCCGAGGCGCAGGTGCGGTAGCGCCATTTGACGGCGGCTGCGGATGGACATTGGCCGTACTCGCTAGCCGTGTTTCTTGTCCGTCTAGATACGGGGTGTCACCGGTCTTGCCGGAAGGATTGTCCGGGTTGGCGGCCACCGTGGAATTGGCGGAATAAAACCGTGCGTTCTTCGGTTCTTCGCCAGTCACCTGACTCGCGTCGGTCTCGATGAACTGCCGCCGGCGATCTTCGGCCCGTTGCGGTGCCGGCTCTTGCACAAACGTAATCGTCGGCGTCACCGGTAATGGCTTCGGCCGGGCCGGCACGCCGGCAAAAACTTTCGCCAGCGGACGGAACAACACCATGCGACCAAGCGTGGCCCGGTTCTGCCAGCCAAGGAACGCCAAGACGTGCAAGACCAGCGATGCCAGTATCGCCAATTCTGACGATAAATACGACCGTGCTTTCACTGAAGACATGCTAACACAAGCACCAGCCGAATATCATTCTTCAAACTTCAGCTTGTGCGTGTCGCGTTCGCGGCCGGTCCGCTGCGCCAGCAACTTGTACAAATCCGGCCGGCGCGCGGCAATCCATTCGCGGCCGGTCGCTTGCTTCAAAAGCGCCATATCCAAATCGGCGACGACTAACATGTCGGCGGCTTTCCACGTTTCGGCGAGAATCCGGCCGTACGGGTCAAGAATCATCGCGTTGCCGGTGCGGATTTCGTCGTCGTCCACGCCGACGCCGTTGGCGAACAGCAGGAACACGCCGTTGTCGTGCGCCCGGCTCGGCAGCCAACGCATCAGCCAGCCCCGGCCTTTCTCGCCGGTAAACTCGCGTTCGATGGCTTTGGGATTCTTCTTCCGGTTATCCCAGACCTTACGCTGGATCAAGCCCATCAAATGCGGATTCTTCGTCCGGCAACCGCCGGTCTGATGTGGCGCGATAATGATGTCGGCGCCGAGCAACGCGGTCATGCGGCCGTTTTCGTTGACGTTGTTGTCGTAGCAAATCAGCACACCGACGCGGAAACCGCCGGGAATGTCGAAGACGGTGTACTGGTTGCCGGCTTGGACGAGCGGATGTTCGAACGCCTGGATTTTACGGTGGCAATACGCTTTGCCGGTCGGCAACGCCACGATG
>JBAXAT010000181.1:0-4516 GCA_037142335.1 Verrucomicrobiota bacterium
CACCGGCATCGAGACGGCGCTGCCCACGGTCGGCGCGGCAGCGGAAGCGATTAGTTGTTTTGCGGAACTGACATTCAACCAGAACAAGCTGGCTCAAATCAGCGCGCCGGTGGGAGGAATCATCCAGAGCGTGGATGCCGATCTGGGCGCGGTCGTGAAAGAGCGGCAGGAGTTGGCCAAAATCTGGTCGGCGCAGATTGCGGAAGCGGCGGCTAAAGCAGTTTTGTCGCACCAGACATTGGAGCGCGAGCGGAAATTGCGCGCGGACGGCATCGCGCCAGCTAAAGACCTGCAAGAGGCGGAAGCGACGCATCGCGCGGCTTGCCAGCAAGTGCGCACATTTGGGTTCAGCGAGGAAGACGTGAGCGCGATGGCGGCGAAACCAGAAGCGCCGGTCTATCTCGAAGTGCGCGCGCCATTCGCAGGCGAGATCACCGAGCGCACTGCGGTACGCGGGGCGTTGGTCGAGACTGGCAAGTCACTGTTCACACTTGTGGATCGTTCGACAATGTGGGCGATGTTGAATGTGCCGGAAACGGCGCTGGCGAACGTGCAGATTGGGCAGACAGTGGAATTGACGGCGGATGCGTTGCCGGACCGGGTGTTCACCGGCAAGGTGACGTGGATCGCGGCACAGGTGGATGAGCGCACCCGGTTGGCCAAAGTCCGCGCCGAAGTGGCCAATGCGGACGGCGCGCTCCGCGATAAGATGTTCGCGCAGGCGCGCATCCTGATACGCCACGCGCCGCAGGCGGTGCTCGTGCCGCCATCGGCAATTCAGCGCATTGAGGGCCAGCCGATTGTGTTCGTCAAACTGGGCGACGACCTGTTTGACGCGCGCGGCGTAAAATTGGGTGCGAAGCACAACGGCCACGTCGAAGTGCTCGCGGGACTGAAGGCAGACGAGCCGGTGGTGGTTACCCATGGCTTTGCTGTGAAATCGCAATTGCTCATCTCGCGCCTCGGCGCCGGCTGCGCCGACGATTAAGAGGCTATCACCATGTTGAAATGGATCATTGAATTCTCGCTGAAGAACCGGCTGATGGTGTGCATTTTGGGGATTGTGTTGGCGCTGATCGGCGTGCGGACACTCACCATCCTGCCGATTGACGCCTTCCCGGACACGACACCGGTACAGGTGCAGATCAACACCACTGCCGAATCGCTCAACCCCGAGGAAACCGAGGCGCAGATCACGCTGCCGGTAGAACTCGCCGTCGGCGGACTGCCGGGACTGGTCAATGTGCGTTCGGTGTCGAAGTTCGGGCTGTCCCAGGTCGTGGCGACGTTTGACGATCAGACCTCGATCTTCAAGGCCCGGCAACTGATCATGGAACGGTTGATGGAACTGGAGTTGCCGGAGGGTCTGGAGCGCCCACAGCTTGGTCCGATCGCGACCGGGCTGGGCGAGGTGTTTCATTACAAGGTCAGCACCGACAATCCGAAGCGGACGTTGACCGACCTGCGCGAGATTCACGACTGGGTCATCAAACCCGAACTACGTAAGGTGCCGGGCGTGGCGGAGGTAAACTCGTGGGGTGGTTACGAGAAGCAGTACCACGTCATCGTGGACACCGACCGACTCATCAAACATCAACTCACTTTTGAGCAACTGATTGAGGCGCTGGAAGCGAATAACCGAAATGTCGGTGGCGGGCAGATCGTGCGCAGCGGCGAATCGTTGCTGGTGCACGGCATTGGGTTGACCACCGACACAACGCAGATCGGTAATATCGTCGTCGTGTCGCACGACGGCGCGCCGATCCGTGTGCGTGATGTGGCAACCGTGCAGATTGATCACGGCATCCGTCGGGGCGCGACGACCGCTGACGGCAAAGGCGAAATTGTGCTCGGCCTCGGCTTCATGTTGATGGGCGAGAACAGCGCTGTAGTCACTCGCGCACTGAAAGTCAAGCTGGCCGACGTGCAGAAATTATTACCGACCGACGTGAAGGTAGAAGTGTTGTACGACCGCACCGAACTGGTCGAGAACGTCATTCGCACCGTGAAACATAACTTGTTGGCCGGCGCGTTGCTGGTGATTGCAGTGTTGTTCGCGTTTCTCGGCAACTTCCGTGCTGGGCTGATCGTCGCAGTGGCAATTCCGCTCTCGATGCTCTTTGCTGGTCAATTAATGTTGCAGGCCGGCATCGCAGCAAGTTTGCTGAGCCTCGGCGCGATTGATTTTGGGTTGGTCGTGGACGGCGCAGTGGTGATGATGGAGAACACCATGCGCCGGCTCGGCCTCCGGCAACACGAACTCGGTCGCCCGCTCACGCCATTGGAGCGCGCCGAGGTGTTGCGCAGTGCACCGTTGGAAGTGGCCCGGCCGGTGGCATTTGGCGTGGGCATCATCCTGGTCGTGTTCCTGCCGGTACTGACGCTTGAAGGTGTTGAGGGCAAGTTGTTCAAGCCGATGGCGCTGACGTTGATTTTTGCGCTCTTGGGATCGTTGTTGCTGGCGCTGACGTTGACACCCGTACTGGCGAGCCTGTTTCTGCCCAAACAAGTGAAGGAGAAAGAGCCGTGGGTGGTGCGGCTGGCACACCGGCTGTATGCACCGACGCTGGATTTTGCGTTACGGCAGCGGTGGTTGACCATCGGCGCGGCACTGGCGCTGGTTGTTGTGTCTGGATTGCTGGCAATGCGGATCGGCGGTGAGTTTCTCCCGAAGCTCGGTGAAGGTGCGATTGTCGGCACGACGGTCCGGCTGGCCGGCATCTCGGTGGACGAGTCGGCAGCGCAGAATGATCTCATTGAAAAACGACTGATGGCGGAGTTTCCAGACGAGATTGAGCACATCTGGACGCGGCTCGGTTGTGCCGAGGTCGCCACGGACCCGATGGGGCCGGAGCTAGCCGATTTCTTTCTCGCACTAAAGCCGCGCGAGCAGTGGAAGCAGGCTCACACACAAGCGGAACTGACCGAAAAGATGCGCGCACTACTTAGCAAGGTGCCCGGCATGCGGGTGTTTTTCAGCCAGCCAATCGAGATGCGAATGAATGAGTTGATTGCCGGCATCCGCAACGACATCGGTATCAAAATCTATGGCGACGATCTGGAGGAACTGCGCCGACTTGGCGGTGAGGTCCAAGTTGCGCTATCGGCAATTACCGGCGCGAACGAGGTGTCGGTCGAGCAACTCACTGGCCAATCGTTGGTGCAGGTGAAAGTGGATCCGGAGGCGATCGCCCGTTACGGCGTGCCGACCCGCAATGTCCTGAATGTCATTGAGGCTGTCGGCACGAAGCAGGTGGGCGACGTGCGCGAGGGGCAGCGCCGGTTCCCGTTGGTGGTGCGGTTGCCGGACAAGCAGCGCACCGACCCTGAAGCACTCGCCAACACATTGATCCCGACCGAGAGCGGTTCGGTGCTACCGTTGAACCGTTTGGCAAAGATCATCGAAACTGAAGGCCCGGCGACGATTAACCGCGAATGGGGCAAACGGCGCGTTGTCGTGCAGTGCGGTGTGGCCGGCCGCGACGTCGCCAGTTTCGTTGCGGAGGCGAAGGAAAAAATCGCGCAACAGGTGAAATTACCGGAAGGCTACCGCGTCGAGTGGGGCGGTCAATTTGAGAACATGGAACGCGCCAATCGCAAGCTGATGCTGGTCGTGCCGATGGCACTGGCATTGATTGGCGTGCTGCTGTTTTTTAGCCTAAAATCGGTACGCGATGTGTTAATCGTGGCGACCGGCATTCCGCTCGGGGCGGTCGGCGGTATTCTGGCGCTGTGGGCGCGCGACCTGCCGTTCACCGTTAGCGCCGGTATCGGGTTTATTGCGCTCAGTGGCGTGGCGATCCTCAACGGCCTCGTCTTGGTCACGTTCATCAAACAGAGACTAGAAGCAGGCGAACCACTGGCGCAGGCCGTGCGCGAGGGCTGTCTGGTGCGGTTGCGGCCGGTTCTGATGACTGCGCTTGTCGCCGCCGTCGGGTTCATCCCGATGGCCGTAAACGTCGGTGTCGGTGGTGAAGTGCAACGCCCGCTGGCCACCGTTGTCATTGGAGGAATCATTACCAACACGCTGCTCACGCTAGTGGTGTTACCGGTGCTGTACACGGCAATGAAGCGCCGTGTGCGTGTGGAGGCCGAAGTCTGAGAAAGGAAACCTAACCATGAAAGAAATCAAAGCCATCATTCAACCCTTCCGTTTGGAAGCAGTCATCAGCGCGTTGCACCAAATCCCCGGCTTGCCGGCAGTCACTGTCTCGCCGGTGCAGGGCATCGCCGTCGAGCGCGGCAGTTACGAGCACGTTGCCAAAACCAAGCTTGAACTCATGGTGACCGACGACCAGGTGGAATCAGTTGTCTGCGCCATCCAGCAAGCCGCCCACACCGGCAATCCCGGCGACGGGCGCATCTTTGTCATCCCAATCGAGGTGACCGTCAAAACCCGCACCGGCGAGCGCGACACGGCGCATTGATACGGGATGGAGGGACTCCAACCATGACCGCCAATCCGGCTTGTTGCGGCGAGTGCAACAAACGGCAAACAGATGCGCGCGCATCCGTG
>JBAXAT010000182.1:0-4510 GCA_037142335.1 Verrucomicrobiota bacterium
GCCGGCGGTAGTGGTTTGTTCTTGATCGCGAAATTTGACTGTTATTTTCTCACCCGGCGCGGCTGTTCCCCAAATCGGTACAGCCATATCGCGCTGCAGTACCATGTGGTCGCTAAAAACGCTTGGCAGCTTTACTGCGGCACCAGCCTCGCTGGCAATCCCGACCGTCACCGCGACCATCATTCCAATCATCCGACTAATTGAGCGATTCATTGAATTTCAGCCTCCGTAAGTTGGGGCTGAGCTTCGGCGGTTTTTCCAAAAAACACAAGCGTACGTTTTACGCACCAAGACAATTAGGACTCGCGTTTTGCATACAGAATTGGCAAAACAACAGTATGAGTAAGACCTATCGAGTTATTGTCGTCGGCATGGGCAAACGCGGAATGCACCACGCCCAAACCTTTTTCACTAACAAGCAATTTGAGCTTGCCGGTATCTGCGATATCGACCAAGACCGGCTCGCCGCGGCGGCGCCGAAACTCGGCAACCCGAAGACCGGGACCGACGCCGCCAAGCTGGCGAAGGAATTGAAAGCGGATGTTTTCTGTTTTTGCACGCTGCCAAACCTCCGGTTGCCACTCATCAAGCTCGGCATCGAGACCGGCGCGAAATTGATCGCGTTCGAAAAACCGGTTGCCATGAGCAGTACGGAAGGTATTGAGATTAAAAAAGCGCTCGACGCTGCCGCCGTGAAAGCGGTTGTCAGTCACCAGCACCGGTACGGCGACCATTACAAAAAGGTGAAAGAGATTGTCGCCAGCGGCGCACTGGGCCACGTTCACACTGTGTACGGCACGGCAACCGGCTGGGCAGCGCATATGTTGAGCCATCTGATTGACTACACCTGCTGGTTTAATAATTACGCGCCGGCAGCGTGGGCAATGGCTCAGGCAGCTGGCCGCGGCAAGCTCGCGGATTTGCACACCTCACCGGATTATGTTGCCGGCATGGTGCATTTCCAGAATGGCGTACGCGGGATTTATGATTGCGGTGCCGGCGCACCGGACGTGCCGGAGATTGACGCATCCAAAGAACAAAAACTCTGGTGGCGCAAATGTCGGATGGGTGCGCAAGGTTCAGAAGGTTTTGCCGAAGTCATTACCAACGGCGGTTGGCGCGCGGTGACGAAGAGTGGCGGCTATCAGAGCGGTCCCGGCGCGATGGACTACGTGGAAGACATGCCTCCGTACATCCAGCAAATGGCCGATTGGTTGGACAATGACCGGCAAGTTCACCCGTGTGCATTTGCGAATGCCTACCAAGGTTTTGAAATCATGGCAGCGTTATACCGGTCCGCGGCTGAAGGCGGTCAGATTGCGTTGCCGTTGACTGGTGGTCTGGATGAGATTGCACTGCTGAAAGACAAAGTGCCGACTCGAAAAGTTTTGTTCACCATTCCTGAGAGCGCAAAAGAGTATCCGACTGCATAAATGGAAGTAATCATTCGTCCAACTGAAACTGCTGCAGCGACGCTGGTCGCGCGCGTGATTGCGCGTGAATTGCAAGCGAGGCCGCAATTGGTGCTCGGGTTGGCCACCGGGCGCACGATGGAAAAAGTGTATGACGAACTTGCCCGCGAGCATCGCGAGGACGGTCTCGATTTCTCGCTCTGCCGGACCTTTAACCTCGACGAATACATCGGCTTGCCGACGACCGATTCCCATTCCTACCGGCATTATATGAATATGCAGTTGTTTCAGCGTGTGGACATTGACCTGCGCAATACACATCTGCCGGACGGCATGGCGACCGACCTTAAGGCTGAGTGCGCCCACTACGAATCTGAAATTCGCGATTGCGGTGGTATTGATCTACAACTGCTAGGCATCGGTCGTAGCGGCCACATCGGATTTAACGAACCGCTCTCCGCGCTCCGGTCGCGCACTCGCGAAAAGGCGCTGACGCCGATGACGGCGGAGCAAAACGCCTCAATGTTTGGTGGCGATGCGAGCAAAGTTCCGCGCCGGGCGATTACGATGGGCGTCGGCACAATTCTCGAAGCGCACCGGATCCTCGTGTTGGCGACCGGTGCGGAAAAAGCCGACATCGTCGCCAAAGCCGTTGAAGGCCCAATTACCTCAATGGTTAGCGCCAGCGGGTTGCAATTGCATCCGCATTGCACGGTGGTTGTCGACGAAGCCGCCGCCGGCAAACTCAAGGGCACAGAATATTACCGGTGGATTTTTGATAACGAGCCGGAGTGGCAAAGCTTCCTGTAACTGTTCAGGCAGCTCACCTGCTGACTTTTAACTGCTTGGCAATCCCAGCTCGCGCTGGGCGTGCCGCATTAATTCTTGAGAGGTGTGGATCCCGGTCTTTTTCATGAGGCGGGTTTTGTAAGTGCTGACGGTTTTTGGGCTGATCCCCAGAAGGTCAGCGATCTGCTGATTGTTCAGGCCCTTGCCGAGCGCTTCCAAGACCTGAAGTTCCCGGTCGCTGAGTGACTCCAGCTCCGCTTCGGGCGAGGCAAGTTTTCGATTTCCGTCGGTCGCTTGCTGGATCAAGAGCGATGCTTGCCGGTCGCTGAGGGCGATGTGCCCGGCGAAGATCCGGTCAATGGCCGCCATGATGCCGGTGATCGGTGTGTCTTTCATCAAGTAACCGCGCACACCGGCTTTCAGCAGGCGCGGGACATAGACCGATTCGTCATAAACCGAGAGGACGAGGGTGAGCGGCAATTGTTTTTCCGCCTGCAGCCGGTCGATCAGCAGCCAGCTATGGCCGTCAGTCAGACTGAGATCCAACACCATCAGGTCCGGTGGCGCGGCAAGAATCATCTGCCGGGCCTGGGCTTGGGAGGTCGCTTCGCCGCAGACGAATAGATCCGGCCGGTGATTGATGGCATCGCACAGACTTTTGCGGACCAGCTGATGGTCGTCCACCACCAGGATGGATTTCTTTTTAATTGTGGAAGTTTTCATACCCGTGTTTGACGGCGTTGCCGCAGGCTTCCCGGATGATCCTGAAAATGTGTTCGGTCGGTTGGGCAGGAATCCCGGTCGGCCAATCGGCGCAATTCAACTCCACGGCAATGCCGAACAGTCCTTCCAGCCGGTGCGCCAGTGCGGCGAGCGATTCCGGGAAGTTCTGGGCGTCGAGGTCGCGCATGGCGATTTCGTGAGCGGTTTCCCGGGCCTGTTTCGCAATCTGCGCCACTTGGTCGGACAGGCCGGCCAGTTGGGCCTGCTGGGCAGCGGTGGCGGGCTGGATGGCGGCGACCGTCCGGGTCAGGGCAATCAGATCCTGGCAGAGCGTGTCGTGGATTTCTTCGCCGATTCGGCGGGATTCGCTCTCGGTGGCGGTGAGGGTTTGGGCGACGGCCGCGCGCAGTTCAGCCTCGCGGCTGGTAATGAGTGCTGCGAGCCGCTCGTTGCTGATGCGCAACTCTTCCTGCGCCGTCTTCAATCGGGTGATATCGTGGGCGACGCCGACGTAGGCCAGGATGCGGCCGGCCCGGTCCTTGACCGGCCGGATGCTGGAGGTGTGCCAGAAGAGGGTTCCGTTGGCGTGAATGACCGGGTATTCGATGCCGGTCTGGGTTTGGCCGGTTTGCACGATCCGCTCTAGAAACGCGAAACAGGCCGGGTGATCCGCCGGGTGCACAAACCGACTGAAACTCTGGCCGGCGACGGATTCCACCGGATGGCCCAGCAGTCGCGGCCAATTGGCGGAGACGTAGGTCAGCAGGCCGTCCGGCGTGATGGTGTAGATGATGGCCTCAGCGTGATTGAGCAACAATTCGTTCCGCTCCTCCACGTCGAGCAGAATGGCGGCGCGCAGCTTGAAGCGGAACAAGGCGGCCGCCACCGCCAGTAGGAGTGCACCGCTGGCGTACAAACAAAAGCAAAGGAAGTGGAACTGCACGCGGAAAACCTAGCACCCCGCAGGGCACCACTGCAACACCGGGATTGTTCCAACCGCCCGCCGGCACGGCTTACAAAATGCTGAATTTGTAGGCCTCGGCTTACACGATTTTCATCCACGTGGACTACAGACAAAAATTTCCGTAACCGGTATTCTGGCCAGCGTAACAAGTGTTGGTAACCCGGTCCCGTGAGGAAACGCCAGCACCCGAAGTGAACTAGAGGAAAATATGACTACAACAAAATTATCACGCTTGGCTCTGTCGCTGGTTGTCACGCTACTGTTACTAGGGTTTTCTCCGGTGCTATCTGCCGACACAATTCTGGAGATTTCGCAGCCATCTTGGGATTTTAGTTTCAATGACGCATCGGGTTGGCAATCCTTTACCGTCACCGAGAGTTCAAAATTGACGACATTTGGATTTTTGTTAAACGGCGTTTATGGCGCTGGGACCAAGCCGGGCACTCTGAAATTGTGGGCGGGCGAAGGGACCACAAACTTCATTATGGAAGTGGCAGCCAATGATGTCCTAGCAGGTTCCGGCCCTTACGATGGGGTGGAATTCTTCCAAGGTGACTTTGGCGGTGTGGGTCTGAATTCAGGGCAATATACTGTATCTTTTCAGTGGACTCACGACTGGCTT
>JBAXAT010000183.1:0-4497 GCA_037142335.1 Verrucomicrobiota bacterium
GTTGACGGTCGAAGAGTTGGTGAAGCGGCCGGAGTTTGCCAAGTGGGATTACCTCGCGAAAGCCAAAGCTGTTTTTGAAACACGGCAAGCGTACCATCAGACCCAGCTCGCGCAGTTCGACGATTCCATTGCCGTGCAAAAACTATTTGCCGGTTACGAGCGGACGTTGACGCTCAATCTCGCTTTGTGCTCCGGTGGGCGGACGGCCTCGTTACCACTAGCGTTAGCGGCAGGACTCGAGAAGCCGGGGGCGATTGTCGAACCGCAGATCAGCGATTTGGCAAATGCCCTGCTCGCGAAAGCGCCGTTCCGCGTGATTCATTGGGGATCAAGGGATGCGACCGGGTCCCGGGAATATCCCAGCCCAATCAATCCCAACTATGCTGAAGGCGAAGCGGCGATCTGGTTCCGTTGCGGGCGGCTGGCGTTCTCGGCAGTGAACGCATTTTTCTTTCCACCGAAAGTCGGCACACCGGAAGACACGTGGGACGATTTACCGACCGCCGCGTTGCACCAACAGGTACCGGCGCTCGGGCGGACGATTCTCGCGTTGGCGTCAGGACAAGTGCTGTTCAAACAAATTCCACCGGTTCAATTCGGCATTTACACTGTGCGCGGCACAGTCTTAGGCAATGCAGGTGCAGCGAGTGTCGTACCAAGTCACCGGATGGCAACCCGGACCTTCCTGCGGGCGTATGCGCCGCAGTTCGCGACCTATGGTCGGGTCACCACGCGCGGGATGGCATTGTATCCGATCCTGCAGGCCAATCCCTACGGTGAATTTACACGGCAGTTCACAACTGCTTTGAGTGCGTGGGGCGGCGCGTTCGTGGCCACCGCAATCCGGTTTGATGCGCAGGGTGCGCCGGAATACATCAACGATACATCGCCAAGCAGTCAATCGCTCTTCAACTCGCAAACTATCTCCCTCAAGGACGCTCTCGCAACTGGACCGCATCCAGCCGAGCCGATCAATTTCTCGATGTTTCGGTGCGCACCGGTCATGTTGTTTGACCGGATCAATCCGCAGACGATGCAATCATTCAAGGGCGTCGCTTACGTGGACAATCTGGGATTGTCCGGACCGCCCCGGTTCAACTTTCTCGGGACCACGGCGTTTCTCGAACCCGACCTGAAGTTTTACGTCGCGTTGCTCGACGGTGCGGCCAACAACAAAGAACTACTGACCGACCGGGCGTTCATGCTTAACATCGATCGGAACGCGCCGATCAAGCCGGACGAACCAGAGGCGTACGGTCGCGGCTATCTCGTCGCTGATACCGCCGCATTGACGATGCCGGCATTGGACGCAGCGGCATCACTCTTGCGGACCAACGAGAAACGGCTCCGGTTACAGGAGCGGTTTGGCATGGTCGACGAGCAAATGCTCAGCTTCCACGAACAAGGCACGAATTGGCTGGCCGATGCCCACGAGAAACTCCAGCAGAATGACCCCGCGAGCGCAATTAATTCGGCCGGCGCGAGTTTCGCGTATGCCATCAATAACCATCCAGTCATTCGTTCGCGCGTCTCACAAGCGGTGGTGGGCATTCTCTGGTACCTTGGCTTGCTGGTGCCGTTTGTGTTCTTTGCGGAAAAACTCCTTTTTGGTTTCACCGATATTCGTAAACAACTTGTTGCCAGCGGCGCAATTTTCCTCGTGGTGTTCACACTCTTGCAACAATTCCATCCAGCCTTTCAACTGGTGCGCTCGTCGCTAATGATCTTGCTTGGGTTCGTGATGTTATTGCTGACATTTCTCGTAACGATGATGGTCGCTGGCAAGTTCAAGCAAAACCTGAAGGATCTCCGCCGCAAGGAAGGTCGCGTCGATGGCGCTGATATCAGCCGAGGCGGCGTGATTGGTACAGCCTTCATGCTCGGGTTAAATAATATGCGCCGCCGCAAGATCCGAACCGGTTTGACCTGCGCCACACTGGTGCTGATCACATTCGTGATGATTTGTTTCACGTCAGTTTCCAACAACCTCGTCAACGTCGAACAGCCGACCGGGCGGTCGACGTGGAATGGGTTGATGATTCGCGATCCAAACTTCCAGTCATTGGATGCTGCGCAGGAAGCCAACATCCGTCAGCTCTACGGCACCCGCTATCCAGTTACCGTCCATCGCTGGCTTGTGGCTCCACTACAGCAAGCCAATGCGGCGGCGAATAATGCGGAAATTACCATCGACCGGGAATTCACCGTTGGTGGCGAAAAAATTCTGAAGCGCAGCCATGTTAGCGCCGCCGTGCAAATGGAGTGGAACGAAGCGACGTTTACCGGCATTGATCGCTTCCTGCGCACCACAAAGGGCTGGTTCCCGCGACCACCGGAAACCCGCGCCGACCGACTCGAAGCCCAACGCACCGGCTACAAGGCGAAGAATCTGGTTATTCTGCCAGACACGCTGGCACGCGAACTAGGGATTAATCCAGAAGACGTCAATCATGGGCCTGTGACTGTGAATATCAATAGTACCGAGTTTGATGTGCAAGGCATTATCGACTCGGCAGAACTAGCGAAAGTTCAAGGATTAGACGGCCAGTCGATTCTGCCGTACGACGTGAATAGCGTGCAAAACTTCGGCGTCAACTCCACCGGTACAGCTTTGATACCGACGGATGCCGGTCGCCTACCGGCAACACAAGTAATCCTGGTAAATTCACTGCCACCAGCAAGCGGACAACGAATTTCTGCGGCGTGTTTGGTGGGCTTTCCTAAGACCGCTTACCGGCTTAAAGCCGACCAGAAAGATACGTATCCAGCATTGGATTACCGAACCCAACGCCGGCTGGTGCTTAGTTATCTTGAGCGCATCGGCAAGCCTGCGTATTACGCCATCGATGGCGTCGCCTACTATGGCTCCCGGCAACGCGCCACGTCATTTGCCGGGTTATTGGAGTTGTTGGTGCCGATTGTCATCGCCGCGTTAACCGTGTTCAGCACAATGCGCGGGTCGGTCTACGAACGCCGTAGCGAAATTTACGTCTATAACGCCGTCGGCATCGCGCCCAATCACGTCTTCTTCATGTTCATGGCGGAGGCGTGTGTGTATGCCGTCGTCGGCGCGGTACTCGGTTATATCTTAAGCCAAGGCACCGGCCGCTTATTGACGGCACTCAATTTTACCGGCGGCTTGAACATGGATTATAGTTCGATTGAAACTATTTACGCATCGTTGGCCATCATGGGTTCGGTTTTACTCTCAACCATCATCCCGGCGCGTGACGCAGCCCGACTGGCAGCCCCATCGGAAATCAAGAGTTGGACGGTGCCAGAAGCCGACGGCGATGTGATGACTTTAAACTTGCCATTCACGTTCACCGCCCACGACCGGGTGGCCGTAATTAGTTATTTCCAGCGCTGGCTTGACGCAAACGGCGCCGGCAGCTCAGGCCCATTCTACTGTTCACCGCCGGTTATCCAGTTTGCCGGTGAAATCGAGCTCGTGCCGGCGGTAGTAAGCACGGTCTGGCTGAAGCCGTACGATCTCGGCGTTTCGCAGCGAATGGAGATTTCGTTGCCAACCGATCCCGAGACCGGCGAGTACATCGCCCAGATCACATTAACGAGATTGAGCGGCCACACTGCGGGGTGGAATCGGACGCTACGCCCATTTCTTGGGGTGTTGCGCAAACAATTTCTAAACTGGCGCGCGACGACGGATACGGAACGACGGGAAATGTTTACTGAAGCCAGCCGCTTGCTGAAAGAATTTGCCGCCAAGGAGGACTCGCATGCCTGACGCAAAAAAACCGGTCATACTCGATAAGGAGCTGGAGGTCTACCGGTCCGTCCTTGAGACGCCGACGGAATTCAAGAACGGGTTCACGTGGGTGGCGGTGGCCGGGGCGTTTTTCTGCGGACTATTAATGATGCCGGGGGCTATCTATCTCGGCCTGATGACGGGTGGTGGCATTGCGGCGGCGTGGGTGACGTTGATTATTTTCTCTGAAGTCAGTCGGCGCGCAATGCGGACACTGAGCCAGCAAGAACTCGTAATCCTGCTGACCGTAGCCGGCTCAATGGCGGTCGGCGGGCCCTTCGCGCAGCTCGTCTGGCGTCAATATTTAATTCAGAGCGACGCAGTACGCGACATCGGATTGCTCGGCAAGTTCCCATCCTGGTTCGCACCGCAGCCGACCAGCGACGCAATCATGCAGCGCAATTTATTCCACCCTGCCTGGTTCGTGCCAATTCTGATGATCCTGTTCATGACGATTATCGGGCGGCTGAAGAGTTACACGCTCGGCTATTTCTTCTTTCGCGTGACCTCCGATATTGAACGACTCCCGTTCCCGTTTGCCGCCATCGGCGCGCAAGGGGCAATGGCGTTGGCCGAATCGGGCGAACGTAAGACGACATGGAAGTGGCGCATGTTTTCCCTTGGCTCGGTGCTGGGCATTGCCTTCGGGATTGTCCAAATTGGAATCCCGTTGATTACCGGTTCATTACTGACGAAGCCGATTCAAGTGATTCCACTACCGTGGTACG
>JBAXAT010000184.1:0-4491 GCA_037142335.1 Verrucomicrobiota bacterium
CATCCCCATCCGGTCGCACGGTCCCTGCGCGTGCCGGTAGGAATGGTAGCCAATCCACGGTCCACAGCGCACCGCGAACGTGATGTCTTTCTTCACATTGCGATGAAAGGCCATCCCGCTATCCGTGAAGAACGCCAACGGCTTCGCCTTCGGTAGTTTTTTCACCGGCTTGACGGTGGGATCATACGAGAGGAACCCCCACAGGGCGCCGTTATAGAAATTTTCTTCCTGCGACGGGTGGTAGAACTTGACCGGCGGTGATTTCACCAGGACGTCCTGTAAAAATGCCGCGCGCGTATCCCGGTGTTTTGTCACCAGCCGATTCAAGAACGCATTCCCGCCTAGGAACGGGACCGCACCGAGGTCGGTGACCGATGTGAAATCTTCCGGCCGCAGTGTGGCGTTGATGTAATCCACGATGCCGCGGAACGGCCCCTCATCGAAAAAGTCCTGGCCGGTCATCGCCAGCATCGTATCCCGGTAATATGTCTGGGCATCCATATAGGCCGGCAGGTTGTTGTAAGAACTCATCGGAATGACGCCGTCGCGCGGCATGGCGTGCGCCGCCCGCCGCACCCGCGGCATCGCGTATTGCGTCCACAATTCCGCATCCGGCAGCACGCCCAGCAGATGGAACACGGCGGCCCCGAACATCGGCAATGAAATCCGGCCGTGGTCTTGCATCACCGAACCGCCCCAGTAATCCCGGTTCAGCAGCGCAAGATGAAAGAATCGGTCCCCTTGCAATTGCAGCTTGGCCTTCAGCTTGGCCGCGCGCTCGTCGCCCAGTTCACCCGCCAGTGCGTGCCAGGTCCACGCGAGCGCAAACAGGCTCCAGGCGGCCCCCATGTCGCCATTGTGGCTGTAGCCATCTTCCTTCGGGTTGCCCCAGTGCGGCTTCGCGATGCTCTCATCCAACGTCTTAAAAAGTTTTTCCCGGTATGCGGGATTTTTCTCCAGCCGGTACGCCGCGGCTAACACCAGGACATGGTGCGGGGCGTAGGCATCTTTTTTCGAAATCCAGTCAAACACCCGGCGCAAGGGTTCCCCATACATGGCGTGTGTCGTCGCCAGCTCCTGCCGCCGTTTTTCCCAGAAACCCGGATCGGCCCACTCGGTCGCAGGGGCTTGGCCGGTCAGCGCCGGCACCGGTTCGAGCTGGTCTTCAGGATCGCATTCGAGCGCGGCGGAGAGCCAACTAATTTTCACCGGCCGGTACGGCTGTAATTCGACCGTGACCGCGCCGGCTTGCGCGACGTGAAACGCCATCCGGCCGCGGAACCGCTTGGCGGCGATGTCCTCGATGGACACGCGCTGGAAAAACCAAAGGCCGAGTTTTTTGCCATTCACCGTCACCCAGTAGCTCGGGACGAGGGGCCGGCTCTGCTCAAACAGATGAAAATCCCACGGGCCCGTCCGGACATTGTTGAGGCCGTGCCAGTCGTTCAACACGGTGTAGAGTTCGTCCCAGTTAAAATCGCGAGCATCGGCAACGACCGAGAATTGATAGAGGCCCGGTGTACCGGTGAACTGAAAACTGATCGTGCCGTCGGTGCCGGTGGTTAACGGCAGTGGTTTGGCGCTGTCGATTAGATTATTGGCTGTGGTCATGTTGTTTTTATCTCCGCGACGTCTGGATAATCGGCGAGTGGATCAGTGTCGCAAAACTGCTCCGCCTCGGCCACCGTCACGCGACGGGGCCAGAATTTGATTCGGAATCGGAATTTCAGATCGCCGGCCGCGTGGACCGGAAAGTTTGTGCCCCAGTAATTGTGATACGCCCACGCAATCAGGACCGGCGAACGGAGCCGGTTGCGTGGCTTCGGCGGACTCGGGCAAATTTTGTCGAACATAATCACCGGCACGTCCCACGAGGTCCAAAGCAAGGACGCGTACTGGCTGGTCATGAGAATCCCGCGATGCACGGTCCACCAATTTTGGCATGAGCCGGGAATGTTTTCCAACCGCGGATCAGCCCAAGCGCCGCCAACGTCGGCCAACACGGTTTGTGCCGTGAAGCGAAATGGAAATAAAATGTAGAGCGCCCGCGTCGCGTCCGATGCCGGTAAGTGCATCCGAATCTCGAACCGCGCCACGTCGCCGGTAAGTTGCCTGGTGAACTGTTGCGGCGTGACCGGCGTCCGTTTCCACTGTGGTCGGACCGGCCAGCGGCCGTGTGATTCCGGTGTCGTGAATTTACCGACCTCATACCAAGTGTCGCGCGAACCATTGGCTGGCTTCTCTAAAATTACCTGCCCGAAATTCTTGCCGAAAAATTTCTCCCAGCTCGCCGGGCGCTGCGCCGGTTCAACTGTACGAAGCGGATGTGCCGCCGGTGACTGGCGAGCGTCATCCACCAAACCGCGCCACGCCGGGTCGAAACTTTCGAATCGCCGGTCGTGCATCACATACTTGGGCTGCAACGATTGCCGGAGCATTTCGTTGGCGGCGTAGGCGGCTTCGTAAACCAAGCTTTGCTTGGCGGCAATGCCGGCTTGGGCGGCAACTTCGTAAGGCGCGGTGACGCTAGAACTCGCGCAGGAAGTGTGTTCGGCGGCGAGAAAGAGTTGCCGGCGCACGGCGTTGGCTGCCGCGCCGGTCACACCGCGTTGTTCGGCAACTGCGGCCCGGCGCTGGGCTTCCAAAAGCGTTGCGGTTTCGCGCGGACCGATGGCCATAATGCCTGACGCCCACCAATCGGTCCAGTCACCGGCATAAGTCGGTGCGCGTTTGACCACCGGTGCCAGAAAATCGAACCATTCCCGCAGTGTCGCCGTCCGCATCCGCGGCCAACCGTGTTCGGCGGCGAGTTTGTTGTAGCCGGTCAGATGGTCGAGGTAACGCGAGTGCGGGCCCATGTTATCGGGCGGAATATTTGTAACTTGTAGGAGAAGTTTTTCGTACGGATACCGGCGCAACTCGGCAATCCGCAGCGGCGCGACGGCGGAGGTCGGGTAGGCGTCGTGATTCAGACCCCAGTACGCGCCGTGATTGTAATGCGTGCCTTGCCAGCAGAGCAGTTTCCGGCCAGAGGGGGCTTGCCACTGGAAAGCAGTCCAGCGTTTCAACCCGCCACCGCAAACAAAATTCATTGCCATCCCAAGGGCGTTTACTTTGGCGTCGAGCAACGCGTCGGCCCACGGCCAACTCAAACCGTTGATGTCGCAGCCGAGGGCGACGGAAATCGGAATACCTTCGACGCGCAGTTCATCGAGCATGCCGAGCGTGGCGCGGATTGTCGCGTCATCGGCCAGCGGCGTGGGTTGTAGTGGCAGGCCGGCTACTTCAATGTCGCCGCGCGCGACGCATTCCAGAAACGCACGGCGTTGCCGGGCTGAACGGGTACGCAGGTAACCTTGCACAACCCAAGCGCACTCACAGGTCCACCGGTACCGCAGTGCCGGGTCGCGGTCGGCATTGGCCCGGCACAGCGCGACCGCCTCGTCGATGTATTGGTAATGTCGTTGCTCGACAATGGCCGGGTGGGACGTGTAGCCCCAATCGGTATGCGAATGGTGGACGACTAAAATTTCGCGGACGTTCATTCTTAAGACTTAAATTGCTACCGGTAATGTCAGACTGGCTTGAGATTAGCCCGGGACTTCACGTCCGAGACCATCTGTTGCCAGTACTTTTGCAGAAACGGCGGATTCTGCAAGCTGTCGCGGACATAAGAACGGTCAGCCCGTTCCAGATCCAAAACTGCCGTAATCATTTCTTCCTGATAATAACCAGCCTCAGCCAACGGAATCCCGTGCGGATCGCGGATGAATGACGCGCCGCTGGTGGCCTGGCGTCCGTCCGGTGCCATGCCAATCGTATTGGCAACGCAATGGAAAATCTTTGTATTTGGACCAACCGGCTGCTGGGCGCGACCAGAAGTGCGTTTCCAAGTCACAGCCTCAATCTCGTCGGAACTGCACGATGGATGAAACAAAATCTGCGCGCCGGCCATCGCCGGCAGCCGATACAATTCTGGGTGTCGGCCGTCCCGGCAGATCACCAATGTGCACAACACGCCGTCGATTTCGAACAACGAAAGCTTGTCGCCACCCCGGCAATAGCGCTTCTCATCGGCGCCAGCCGTGTTGATTTTGGCGTACTCATGGATAATCGTACCGGCGGGATTGATGACATGGGCGAGGTTCAGAAACCGGTCGGCCGTCTTTTGGATGGTGCCGGCAATGACCCAAATCTTGCTCTCGGCCGCCGCCCGACACACCTGATCAAGAGCGCGCCGGACCTCAGTTTGGTCAAGTTCGACCAGATACGGAAAATAATAACTAGTGAGATTGGCTTCCGGGAACAACACGACCCGGTTACCGTCCGCCGCCGCAGCCTTGATGTAATGCAGCGTCCGCTCCAGATTGAACGCCAGTGACTTTGCCCAGTGCATTTGCACGCTCGCCACCGGCAAGACTTTGCTATTTGGCATATTCGCTTCCTGTGAATGCTTGTTCACGACTTGGCGGAAGCTAACAATAGGCTTGC
>JBAXAT010000185.1:0-4472 GCA_037142335.1 Verrucomicrobiota bacterium
CTGGTCCATGATGCCAATGGCATCCTGCATATTTTAATCAATTTACTGTTGCTCTGGTGGTTTGGCCGGGAAGTGGAGAGCTTTATCGGGCCGAAAGCGTTCACGCGCTTGTATCTGCTGGCGGGTGGTTTTGGCGGGGCGTTGTGGTTGGCGTTCAATTGGCACGCGCACGTTCCGCTCATCGGGGCGTCGGCGGCGGTGTTGGGTTGTGTGGTCGCGTTTGCAACGCTGTTCCCGGAGCGCGAGCTGACATTTTTAGTTTTCTTTGTCTTCCCGGTCACGCTGCGCGCCAAATATCTGGCGCTGATCGCAATTGCGGTTGATCTGGTGCCGGTCCTAACGCATCAGACCACGAATGTCGCCCATCTCGCGCATCTGGGCGGCGCAGCCGTGGGCTATGTGTTCATCAAGGCGCTGGGCTACGGGACCACGCCCGACTGGTTGCGCTGGATCCAAACCACGCGCCCGCGCCGGTATCCCAAAGCGCCCCCCCGGCCGACACCGCCGGAAGATTTTATCCGCACTGAGATTGATCCAATTCTCGAAAAAATTTCCCGCGAAGGCATGCAAAGTCTGACACGCCAGGAACGCAAAACTCTTGAATCGGCCAAAGATTTACTGCAACAAAAACGCCGGTAAACCGTTGCCAGCGGCGGCCCGGTCGCCGCTAACACGACTGATTAGTGCGCGGCCGCCAGCCAAACCGGCAGCGCAGCGACTACTCGGGCAACACGGCTTCCGCGATCCGGCCAGCGTTCATGCCGGTATTGCCCGGCTGGCGAAGGATGAGTTGCAACGCCCCAGCCTGCGTAAAATCTTTCCGCATCTGCTGCGCGCCTGCATTGCCGCGGCTGACCCGGACCGGGCGCTGTTAAACTTCGAACGGTTGGTCGCGGCTCTGCCGCATCCGAACATGTTTTACGAGTACCTGCAAACGGCGCCGGACCGGCTGGATTTGCTGGTGAAAGTGTTCGCGCACTCGCAGGCCTTGTCCGACACGCTGGCGCGCAACGCCGCCTACTTCCACTTTCTCATCGCTCCGGCCACGCTGCGGGCGCCGCGGCCCAAAGCCTGGCTGACGGCAGAGTTGGATCGGTTGCTGATGCCGGTGCGGCAGGCGCGTGGCAAGTACGATGTGATCCGCCATTTGCGCCGGCGCGAGATGTTGCGAATTGGCGTCCGCGACTTGAATGGCATGGCACCGGTCGAGGAGACAACTCTCGAATTGTCGAACCTTGCCGACGTCTGTTTGCAGGCGGTCTACACCATCGCCTTCGAAAAGCTGTGCCGGGAATTCAAAACGCCGGGCGTGCGGTTTGCGGTGATCGGCATGGGCAAGCTCGGCGGTCAGGAGTTGAATTACTCCAGCGATGTGGATGTGATTTTTGTCTACGATGAGGAGGGCCAGTTAACACCGACACTGTCGAAACATGACTTTTGCCGGAAGCTTGGCGAGGAGATTGTCCGGGAAGTCGGCGCGAAAAGCGACGAGGGGACAATCTTTCGGATTGATCTGCGCCTGCGGCCGGAAGGCGCCAGCGGGCCGCTGGCCCGGTCGCTCGAAAGCTGCGAAAACTATTACGCGGAATGGGGCGAGACGTGGGAGCGGATGGCCTTGATCAAAGCCCGGTGCGTGGCCGGCGATGCGGCGCTCGGCGACGAGTTTGTGCAGATGGTGCAGCCGTTTGTGTATGCGCGCAACGCCGGTGCGCAAGTCGTCCAGCAAATGGCGGCGATCAAGCAACGCATCGAAACCGAGATTGTCCGGGATGACCGGCTCACCCGGCATGTCAAACTGGGTATTGGCGGCATCCGCGAAATCGAATTTACCGTTCAATCCTTTCAGGTCTTGCACGGTGGACGGCATCCGCAATTGCGCCACCGGAGCACGCTGCGCACGCTCCAATTGCTCACCAAAGCCCGGTTGCTGGACGCCGCCGACGCCGCAGCGTTGGCCACGGCTTACCGGTTTCTCCGCAACGTCGAACACCGGCTGCAAATGGAAATGGAATTGCAGACGCACACGATCCCGGACGAGGCGCACGCGCAATACCGGCTGGCGCGCAGCCTCGGGTTCCGCACGGTCGCGGAATTTCACAGCGCGCAAAACGCCCAGACCGGCGCGGTCCGGAAGATTTACGCCGCCGTGCTCACCACCGCCGCGGCGACCCCGGCGCTAACCGATTCTTCCATGATCGAGCCGGCCGTTTTACAGCAAGCCGGCTTCAGTGAGGCGGCGGCGCGGACGATGGAGCTGCTCATTAACGGCTCCGGCTTTGCGCATGTTTCGCCGCGCACCAAGGAATTATTCTCACGCCTCTATCCGGTCATCTGCGCCACTGCCGGTAAGTTGGTCGATCCCGATTTGGCGTTGGTGCGGTTTGAGAAATTTGTCAGCGCGTATGGTTCGCGCGGGTTGCTTTACGAATTACTGACGCGCAATCCGAAACTGGTCGAGATGCTCTTGCGGTTGGGCGATGCCAGCAAGTTTTTCGCCGACACCCTGGTGCAACAACCTGATTTGTTTGACGAAGTCTGTCGCGGTATCGGTTTTGGCGAAGCGCGGCACGGGGCGGACATGGAAGCCGGTTTGCAAGCCGCCGCCCAGCACGCTGAATTACCGGCACCGGAAGTGGTGCGGATTTGGAAACGTGCCGAAATGTTGCGCATCGGCATCGGCGATGTGATGGAGATGCTCGATGTCGAGCGGGTCCAGTCGGAGATGACCTGGTTGGCAGAGGCTTGCCTGCGTTTCGCATTGGCGGAGGCACGCCGCGAACTCAAACTAAAGAAACTGCCGTTTGCCATCATCGGCCTCGGCAAGTTTGGCGGACAGGAACTCGGCTACGGCGCTGACCTCGATGTGTTGTTCGTCGGTGCCGGGACTGAGGCCATCCGGCTCGCAAGCCGAGTGATTAATTTTATGGCCAGTCCGACGGCGACCGGCAAGCTGTTTGAGGTGGATGCGCGACTGCGGCCGGACGGCAAGGATGGCGTGTTGGCAAACTCGGTCGCGGCGCACCGTGATTATTACCGGCAACGGGCGCAGCTCTGGGAACGTCAGGCGTTGATCAAGGCCCGCGTTGTCGCCGGTGATTCAGCACTGGGCGCGGAGTTTCTCCGGATGGTTCACGAATACGTCTATGCGACGCCGCTCACGCTGGACCAAGTTGCGGAGATTCAGAAGATGCGCCACCGGATTGAAACCGAGCGCGGCGATCAACAACCCGGCGCGGGGGAATTCAAAACCGGGTCGGGCGGAATCATTGAGGTTGAGTTTTTAGTGCAAACGTTGCAACTGTGCCACGGCACCAAGTACCCGCAGCTACGCACGGCGCATACGCTCGCGGCGTTAAATCGGCTGGCGGCACTGGGTTTGGTGGAGGAGGAGGAAGCCTCGCAACTGCGCTGGTATTACCTGTTTTTGCGCCGCATCGAAACAACCTTGCGGCGCATTGAGAATACCGGTGTCTCACACTTGCCGGCCGATAAACACGAGCAAGCGGTGTTGGCTAAACGGCTCAGTTTTCCAGATGCCGGTGCGTTTTTGGCAGCTTACCGGCACGCGACGGGCCGGTTGCGGGAGTTGTACGAACGGCTAATGCCGTCCTCAGGACAGTAATGGTTCAAGTGCGTTGAGCGCTGCGTCGGCGGCAGCAATTTCCGCCAGTTTTTTGCTGGACCCAGTCCCGCGTCCGATCTCGCGACCCTCCCATTCGACGACGGCTTCGAAATCCTTGTGATGGTCGGGTCCTGACTCGCGGATGACCCGGTAATGCGGGTTGGCCGTGGAGCGCGCTTGCAGAAGCTCCTGCAACCGGCCTTTGGGGTTTTGTTGTGGTGTCGCTTCTTGGAGCTGGGCCAGCTCCTCGGCGAATTGCCGGTGGACAAACTTGCGCGCCGCGCGAATGCCGCCATCGAGGTAAATCGCGCCCAGCAGCGACTCGAATGCGTCGGCTAAATTGGAGAGGCGCTGCCGGCCGCCGCTGGATTCTTCGCCTTTGCCCAGCAGTAAATACTCGCCAAGATTGAGCGCTTGCGCGCGCCGGTGCAATGTGTGCCGGTTGGCGAGGTGCGCGCGGGCTTGGGTGAGTTTGCCTTCCGGGGCGCTCGGATACAGCGCATAAATCCGGTCGGTTAAAACCAACTGCAACACGGCATCACCGAGAAACTCCAGCCGTTGATTGTCAGCCATCCGTCCGTCAGCATACTCGTGCGCGAGTGATGGATGGGTGAGCGCTTCCTTAAACAACTCCGGATGCTTGAATTGATGTCCGATGATCTTCTGTAATTGCTGTGCGTGCATGAATCGGCGTCGCTCTGCGGTGGGATTTGGGCCGCGAACCAGTTCGAGGCAGAAATCCAACTGCGATGGTTAACAACTAGTGGATGCCGGTGAAATAATCGAGTCCAAATTCAGCAAACAATGATTGCGACATGGCCACTCAACTCCAAAGCTTGTCGAGGAATCT
>JBAXAT010000186.1:0-4462 GCA_037142335.1 Verrucomicrobiota bacterium
GACAACAACCCGCTTGCCACGAACCATATTCTCAATGAGGTTGAGTTTGACGCGCACCCCAAAATCACGGATTAGTTGGCTTGGCTGAATGAATGTGCGTCCGATGTAATGGTTACGGACAAATGCCATGCAGTATTCCACACCAGTCTCCTGCGCGTAACCGAGCGCTGCCCACGTACCGCTGTCTGGCACTGGCACCACTAAGTCGGCTGGCACGGGATGTTCTAAGGCGAGTTGCCGGCCCATGTTAATCCGGGCTTGGGCGACATTCTTCTGAAAAATATTACTGTCAGGGCGGGCAAAATAGACGCACTCGAAAACGCAAAACGCATGCGGCTGCTGCGTTCCAGCCCACGGATTAACACTCCGGACACCGTCCTTGTTAATCAGCACAATTTCGCCGGGCGCTAGATCGCGGATAAACTCAGCTTGAATGAGGTCGAGGGCGCACGTTTCACTGGCCAATACGTACGCAAAACCATCCACACCTTCCTCAGCAACACTGGTTTTAATTCGCCCCAACACCAGGGGACGGAATCCAAACGGATCACGGACCCCGATCATCTCATCCTCGCCCATAATAATCAGCGAGTACGCGCCTTGGATGCGGCGCATGACGGCTTCGAGCGAATGCACCCGGTCACCATTACCTGGCTGGGCTAGCAAATGCAGGATGATTTCGCTGTCCACGGTCGTTTGAAAAATTGAGCCTTGCTCTTCGAGTTCAGCGCGCAGCCGGGCGGCGTTGGTCAGGTTGCCGTTGTGGCCGATGGCGATCTGGCCACGCGCACAATCCACGACGAGCGGCTGGGCATTTTTGATGTGGGAGCTACCGGTAGTCGAATACCGCACATGTCCCAATGCCAAATGCCCCGGCAACGACCGTAAAATATTTTTGTCGAACACTTGCCCGACTAAACCCATGCCTTTATGCGTCCGCAAATCCACACCGTCAGAAGCGGTGATACCGGCGCTTTCCTGACCGCGATGTTGCAGGGCGTAAAGACCGTAATACGTCAATTCAGCAGAATTTGGGTGTCCGTAAATGCCAAATAGACCGCAGTAATGGCGAGGGTGTTGGTTCATCGCACGTGGTCGCTAGTCTTAATCTAATCGCTGGCAAAACGCAATCAAGCGATTACCGGTCCATCACTTTATTGATGGCGCACCACCAAGCCGTGCGGAGCTTAGCGACCGGCCACTGCAACGCGCCAATCTGTAACACCTCACCACCGGTAACACCTAACCGCGCGACCGGTAAGCCCGACGCCAAAATTTTCGCCGCATTTGCCGGTGATGCCGACAACACAATCCGCGATTGCGTCTCGCCGAACAACGCCGCCGCACTCACCGGCAACTCGATTGTCGCCCCGATAGTTGCATCGCCGTTCGACATACAGGACTCCGCCAGCGCGACGGCGATACCGCCTTCACTGCAATCGTGCGCGCTCTTGACCCAACCTTGCTTGATGAAATTGAGCACGGCATCGTGAATGCGCTTGGCATTGGCCAAATCCATCTTCGGCGGCGCGCCTTTTTTGGTTTTGTGAATGCGCTTCAAGTATTCGCTACCGCCGAGTTCCGCACCGAGTTCACCGAGCAACAACACCACATCACCGGCGTCCTTGAACCACTGCGTCGTGATGTGTTTCGGATCGTCAATCAAACCGAGCATTCCGATAGTCGGCGTCGGATCTACCGCCGCCACCGGTGATTCGTTGTACAAGCTGACATTGCCACCGGTAACCGGCGTATTGAACGCCCGACACGCTTCGCTAGCACCTTCGACACACTGGCGCAATTGCCAGAAAACTTCCGGTTTCATCGGATTCCCAAAATTCATACAATCGGTTACCGCCAACGGTCGCGCGCCGCTGCACACGAGATTGCGCGCCGCTTCCGCCACCGCCGTCTTACCGCCTTCGTATGGATCAAGTAAACAGTACGTGCTGTTGCAATCGGTTGTGAAAGCGATGTGTTTCGTACCGGTGCCACGATAACCCAAATCTGGCCGGTCAAGATTAATGCGAATGACTGCCGCATCGCTGCCGGGCAAGACTACCGTGCCGTCTTGCACCATGTGATCGTATTGCCGGTACACCCAATTCTTAGACGCAATCGTCGGCGACTTCAGCAATTCCAAGAGCGTCTTCTCGTAATCCATCGGCTCTGGTAAGCTGTGCGGGTCGAACTTCTGGTTTTCGATTTCCGACGCCGGCTGCCGGGCTTCCCGGTGATAAATCGGCGCGTCATCAGCAAGTTTAGCTGCCGGGATCTCCGCGACCACTTCCTTACCAACTTTCACGCGCATCATTCCATCGCCGGTAACTTTGCCGATGGTCACGCCGTGCAAGTCCCATTTCTTAAAAATAGCTTCGACTTCTTTCTCGCGGCCTTTGTGCGCAATGAGCAACATCCGCTCCTGCGATTCGCTGAGCATGATTTCGTACGGCGTCATTCCGGCCTCGCGTTGCGGTACGAGATTTAAATCAATCTCGTTACCGGTGCCGGCCCGGCTGGCGGTTTCACAAGTCGAACAGGTCAACCCGGCTGCGCCCATGTCCTGAATCCCAACCACCAATCCTTCCGTCCGCATTACTTCCAGACAGGCTTCGAGTAGAAGTTTTTCCATGAACGGATCGCCGACTTGCACCGCCGGGCGATCCGCCTGCGATTCCTTGGTGAGCTCCCGACTGGCAAATGCGGCACCGGCTAAGCCATCCTTCCCGGTTGCGCTACCGACGTAAATCACCGGGTTGCCGACACCCTCGGCTTTGCCACGTTTGATTTGGTCATGTCGGATGATGCCGAGGCAGAGCGCGTTCACGAGCGGATTGCCGTTGTAGGACTCGTCGAAATACACTTCACCACCGACCGTCGGAATGCCGATGCAATTGCCGTAGTGTGCGATGCCGGCAACGACGCCAGTAAAGAGCCGGCGGTTCGTTGCGGCCTGCGTCGAGTTACCTTCAATCTGGCCGAAGCGGAGCGAGTTGAAGCCGAAGATCGGCCGTGAACCCATTGTGAAAATGTCGCGGATGATGCCGCCCATACCAGTCGCCGCGCCTTGGAACGGCTCGACCGCACTCGGATGATTATGCGACTCAATCTTGAAGGCGATTGCCCAGCCATCGCCGACGTCGACAATGCCGGCGTTTTCCTCGCCGGCCTTGACGAGGATGAAGTCGCCATCACGCGGGAATTTTTTGAGTTCGGGCTTGGAATTTTTATAGCTGCAATGCTCCGACCACATGACGGAGAAGATGCCCAGTTCCGTGATGTTTGGTTCCCGGGCGAGGATGGCCTTGATGCGCTCATATTCGTCCGGCGTGATGCCGTGCTTGGCGATGATTTCGGGTGTGATGGTGATGTCAGTCTTCATGGAAACGTCGGCACTTTACCACGAATGTTATTCTGGCTGCTACATTTTCTCGCCGCTCCGAAGGAAGACGGATTTCATTAGGAAACAACCACGGATTTGGGGCTTGCTCCCGGAGGGTAAGCTTCCAGCTTGCCCATCTGGTTTAAAGGCCAAGGCTGCACCCAGCGCCGATTCGACTTCGTAGCGGTCGTAGATTTCGGCCATGTCAAGTGATGCCGAGGTCAACGCAGGCGTACAACCGGCGGTTGATTTCCTGCGCCGCCGGCTTGGTGTAAAGCAATCGCCAGGTACCAGAGACCATCCGGGAAAATTCAAAACTGCTGGCGGTAAGTTTCAGTCGTTTCATTATTTAGTCTTTCGATATTTTTATTGTTTATGGTTACTTTGAATTCTACCGCCAATCGGGCACCGCGACGGGCTGCGTCATTACGGGCCAATGGGCGCGGGTGCGATCGGCATAAAGCCCAATCTCAGCAACGGGAATCGGGCGTAGCCCTAGGCGCAGTCCGAGTTCGCTGACGGCACCGCTGGGCCAGTCGGAGTTTTTGGTCAGCAAACTGGCGCTGGCAATATTCATGGACTCACTACGCACGGCAAGGCTGTCGAAAAATGCCTGTTGAACAATCGGCGTTCCGGAATCAATCAAGACCATCCGCGAGGCAAAATTGCGCCCCTTGCCATCGAGCATATTGGCGATTTCCGGATAGCGCTGGAGATAAAGCGGAGTCTGGTAGGCGTCTTTTTTGAGTCCTTGCTCCGTTTCAACCCAATGCTTGTGGTATTTTCGATAGCCCCCGCTGATGCCAAGTTTGCAGTCGATAAAGAGGTTGTTGTCGATGATGTTGTCGCGTCCGCCGTTGATCTGGATTGCGCCGAAATGACCGCTGGCGGCGCGGATAAATACGTTACCATAGATCACCATGCCACTGATCACGTCATCGAAGCGGATGGCCGCCTGACCGTTAGCCAGGGTAAGACCATTGCCAATATTTTCAAAACGGTTGAAACGATAAACAATGCCGCGGAACGAGGGATTGCCAAAACTTTCCATGGCACCCTGATCATCGGATTCGCGCACCA
>JBAXAT010000187.1:0-4460 GCA_037142335.1 Verrucomicrobiota bacterium
CCGATTCTAAAACACGCTCTTAAAAAGTTTCGCTGCATTTTATCGACGATTGCACCATCAGGCGGTAAATTGCCGGCATGAACGACTGGCAGGTGGTGCTATTACGAATCGGCGCGATGTTCCTGGTGATCTGTCTCGGCTGGATTGCCCGGCGCCGAAATTACCTCGCCGCTGAAACGACCGGTCTACTCAGCCGACTGGTGGTGGATGTCGCCTTCCCAGCGCTGGTCTTGACACAGATGCTGCGGACGGTGGATGCCGCAGCCTTGCGCGAAAACTGGCTTTGCCCGGTATTTGGCGGCGCGCTGATTGTATTGGCTTACCTAGTCGCCGTTCCGTTCGCGCCACTCTTCTGCCGGCGAGACCAGCGGCACACCTTTTTGTTTTTGGCCACAATTGCGAACTGGATTTTTCTGCCATTGCCGATTGCTGAGGGGTTGTATGGCGCGGCCGGTGTGCGGACAACATTATTTTACAATGTCGGCGCGCAGCTGGTGTTGTGGTCGTTTGGCGTGTGGGTGCTCAGCGGCGGCAAAGCTCTCGGCTCGGCGCTCCGGCAACTGGCGTGTAACGGCGGATTATGGGCGACCGGTATTGGCATCGTACTGGCGCTGGCGTTCCCGGCACTGCGCGGATTGGAAACGCTGAATCCCCGGCAAGCTACCGGCATTGAGTTGGCCGGCGGCATGTTATTCCAAGCGCTGACGATGATTGGCAGTCTGACGATTCCAATGTCGTTACTCGCCATCGGAGCACAACTCGGCGGATTGGCCGGCCCGGTGCATCGCTTGTCGCGACCGGTCTGGGGCGTGGTTATAATACGGTTGGTTGTCGGTCCGCTGGCGACGTTGCTGGTAGTGTGGGCGCTAACGCTAGCCGGGATTCACATTCCGCTTATGCCGCGGATGGTCGGATTTTTAATCGCGACGATGCCGGTAGCGATTAGTTGCAGCGTAATGGCGGAGCGGTTCGGCGGTGATGCCGGACTGTCGGCGCAAGGGATTTTTTACAGCACGTTCTTCAGCCTACTAACTGTGCCGCTGTGGTTTTATGTCATCCAGCGCTTGGCGCTGTGACGCTTAGTTCATTTCTTGGCCGCCGGTGACACTTAAGGCGATACCGGTGATGTAACTGGATGCATCGCTGCCGAGAAAAACGACGGCATTACAAATATCTTCGTAGGCGCAACCGCGTTTCATCGGCACTTGGTTGACGTAGGCTTGACGGACAGCGGCTATGTTTTTCGCGCCGGGCACTTTGCCGGCTTTCAGGTACTGGACGAACAAGCCTTTGGCCGGATCGGTCCAAAGCGGCGAGTCGAGTAGGTTGCCGGGGCAAATTGCGTTGCAGCGGATGCCGTGCGGTGCCATTTCAAGCGCGACGCTTTGGACGAGGCCGATGCCGCCGAATTTGCTGGCAGCGTAAGCGGAATTAGCGGCGCTGCCTTTCTTACCTGACTTGGAATTAATCTGGATGATCGCCCCGCTCTTGTTCGGCTGCATCACTCGGCAAGCGTGTTTCATTGTCAGAAAATTGCCGAAGAGGTTGACATTCATCACCGCGCGCCATTTCTCGGCGTCGGCGCTGGCAATCGGTTCGGCAATCAGAATCGCGGCATTGGCGACGACGATATCCACCCGGCCGAACTTCGCCACGGCATTATCAAACAATGCCTGCACATCAGCCTCGCTGGTCACATCCACTTTCATGTCGGTGCCTTTGATGTCGGCAGCAATGACGTGCGCGCCCTCGCCGGTCAGCCGTTGGCAAATGGCTTGGCCCAGCCCTTGGCCACCGCCGGTCACAATCGCAACTTTATCTTTTAATTGAGTATTCATACCGTATCTGGTTTGTAGCCGCAAGCGGGCTCGCTCGTCAATTGCCGAGCACTCCGGTGGGCACTCCGGTGGGTAGCGCTTGTTGTCCACCGGTTCCGAACTTAATTGGTTCGTTGTCTTTCAATGGTGTTAAAGTTGTCTCGAAACCTCGATTTTCGGCCACTGCACGAGCCAACAGACAGGCTTTCGAACTATCGTTCCTTACCATGAAAACAAGATAGTGCGTCTTCTGGTCGAGATGCGCGAGCAGCGTCTGGAACTTGCTGTCCGCCTTTTCAAGCTGTTCAAGATTTTCACCAGGCACACCGGTTCGCGGCTCAAGAGCAATGACCCACGCCATCAAGTAGCTGGGAATGACTTTGTAAAATTCATTACCAATTTCTTTACTTTGAATCACCTTTACAAATGATGCAGGGTCGCCAGCGCGCACATTTGGCGTCAGCGTGGCGATACCGGCTTTATCGACGAAAAACACCTCGTTGCTGCGACATTCAAAAAAGACCGGCTGCTTGTTGGGATGTGCGATGCGTACTAATGTTTTGCGCTCTGGCAGGATCTCAAACCTTAAAAGGTCATAGACTTTCGATTTGCTCGGAAAATGGTGCTTCATCGCCATGAATTTGACGGTATCACCTTCGCAAAAATTGGATCCTGCCAACGTATCGCTAACCACGATTTCTTGGCCTTTCCACAGCACGGCATACGCGCGGAATTCCGCGTTGCCGTCTTTGGCGGAATAAACCTTTAGAACTTTTGCCTCGACCATTTCAAAGCCGCCGGCAGCAGGCGCATTTGTCAGATTCGCACTGACTGCCGGTGGTTCGCCGGCAGTTAGTATGGAACCGGCAAGCAAAAGCACCAAAAACAGGCCGGCAGTTTTCATGTTAAAATTTAGCTGACTTGACGAAACCTAAAAACGCAGCTTTCTGAGCTTCAATCACCGGCTTGTCACCGGTCATCTTGAAGAACCACGAGTTGCCGTCGCGTGAGATTGTCGCGACGACCATCTGCTTGCCGGTCGCATCGTTCGCGAAATCCACCACCGTTGCGGCTACGCCATTCACATCGAGCTTCTTGGTCAAATCGGCAACCTGCTCGCCGGTGATTGGTTCGAGCTCAATCTGACCGCGCCACCGATTGACATTGGCCAGTAAACCGCCCACATCACCCGGGAAAACGGTCACGGAAATTTCGGCGGCTTGGTTGTCAGCGCCAGTCACAACGAAACTCGCCCGGCGGACGCTCGATTGCTTGCTGGGCTTCCAATCCTGTGGCACGACCCATTTGGGATTCGTGGCGTCGCCGGCAGCAGCGCCGTGCGGGAGTTGTTGTGCATCCATGCTGATGTCTGGGTGACCAGCCGGCAACGCCGGTTTCTGACCACCTACAGCGGGGTGGCCGGGTGGCAAGACTGGCGGTTGTGTGGCCGACGCTGCGGGTTTGGTTTCAGCGGTCGGCGGCGGAGTGGATCCGGATTGGTTGCAACCGAGAGCCAGCACAACGGCGAAAACAAATAGTTTCATAGTGGCTGAGAAATTGAATCCACAACCCCCACAAGTCAAGCCTGCTGCCGGCGATTATCTCTGGCGGAACTTCAGCTACGACCGAGTTGATCCAGTTCCGCCCACCGGGCATAGAGGCGGATGATTTCGGTTTTTGTGGCTTCCAGTTCCGCGCTCAAGCCAGCGGCTTCCGTAGCGCGGGTGACATAAAAATCGGGATCGCCCAAGATCAATTCCAACTCCGCCACGCGCGTTTCTGCTTTTAGAATGCCGACTTCCATACCTTCCAGTTCGCGCTGTTCCTTGAAGCTCAGTTTCCGCGACCGTTGCGGTCGAGCCGCAACAGGAACCGGTTCCTTCACCGGCGCGACCGGGCGTTCGCGTTGTTGGCGCTTCTCTAGATAGTAGGAGTAGTTGCCGGGCTGGATAAACACGCCGCCGTCTTCAAATGCCACAATCTGATCGCAGATGCGGTCCAGGAAATACCGGTCGTGACTTACCACCAACACGCTTCCGTCGAAATCCGCCAACGCCTCCTCCAACATCCGCAGGCTGGGCAAATCCAGATCGTTGGTCGGCTCGTCGAGCACAATCACATTACCACCGCGCTTCAACACCTTCGCCAACATCAGCCGGGCGCGCTCACCGCCGGAAAGATGCGCGACGGTGTCATTGATTCGCTCGTCGGCAAACAGAAACCGACGGAGATAACTCCGCGCACTCAGCAACTGACCGCCAAACATCACTGTGTCGCCACCGCCGGCCACTTCTTGCAAGACCGTATTGGCGTCAGTCAGTTGCATCCGCGCTTGATCGATGTAATTAAATTTTACTTTTTTTCCGATGGTCACCGTGCCAGCATCTGGTGGGCGTTCGCCGAGGCAAAGGCGCAAGAGCGTGGTTTTGCCAACACCATTGCGACCAACGACGCCGGTACACTGGCCGGGTTTCAAGTTAAAAGTCAGGTTGCGGAAGAGCCAACGTTCGCCAAATTTCGCACCGGCATCTTCGAGATCCACGGCAGTATTGCCGAGTTCTGCGGCTGGTGGGATCAGCAAGTCCATCTCGCGTTCTTCCGGTGGTGCTTCGATGCCAGCCAGTTGATAGTACGCTCGCATCC